>JADFVM010000352.1 GCA_015222555.1 Pseudomonadota bacterium | reverse complement strand
CATTAATTGCTATGTTTCCCCCGTCTTTCATTGTCAATTATCCATTCTTAATTGTTAATTGGTTTACCACAGGCCCTGCGTGCAATCTTTTGAAAATCGACCTTCATATTGAATAGATAATTAATAATGGATGATTGATAGTTAAGAATTGTTTTTACTTAAAAAGTAGCTAAAACTTATTCTGGTCCTTTACAAGCCCTTGCTGTCTCTTCATTTGCTGAGCCCTTTCTTTCTCAGCAATGGCAGTTTTTTCAAGAATAAGGTCAATATACCTGAGCTGCAAAACAACTCCTGTGTTCTTCATTATAAGCTGATTATCTTGATCAAGATGCCAGATTTCGTCTTTTGAAAACCGCTTACGGCTTTTAGTCGAACTTCCGTATTTCTTCTGCAGCATCTCTTCAACGGCGGGCGGTAAGCCTTTCTTCACATTGACACCCTGCCAGGAGATCTTGACTTCGTAAAGAATACGCGACTCTTCGGTGAATTGCAGCATCACCTTCGCCGGTTCATTCACAAGCCTTGTCTTATAGTAAAAGATGCGTGCCTTATCGGCATAGATCCGGCTTGTTTTAGGGTCGAAGTGTTCTTTTGTGCCGACAAGTCCATCCCTCCTGATGGGTATGTCTTTTTTTTCAGAAAGAGTCAAAACCTCATCAAGCGTCATGCCTGAGTGCCAATTATCAAAGGTAAAGGCAAGCAGGTAACCAGGATTCCAGCAAAGAACCAAGACAACAAATACAAGTTTTTTTATCATACCTACCCTACTCCTTTTCTTATTTCAATGTGCGCTTAAGAAGATGTTATTGGGATGTGTTGTCCCTGTTACTTTACGACTCCCCGCTCGATTAGAGAGGCACGCAAGGCCTCAACCCGGCGTCGGTTGACTCCGAAGTCTGAGTAACCCAGGCGTGAGGCAGACCGTACCGCAATGATGCCCTCTGTGGGGCGAAGGTGTAGTTCAAGGTCATCGACGAAGCCGAAAAGGAAGCTTCGGCACTCTACGTGAAGGTAGTCCGACCTCTCTGTCGCGATATGACTGCGAGCTATCCCCGATACCAGCTCCAGGGCTACAGGCCAGGCCTCGGCGGGAGCTACAGCAAGACGAAACGGGCTAACCTGGTGCCCGCTGTCACTTGAATCGCTTGAAACACAGTTCGGCGAGGACGGGCATGGAGCGAAGGCACCATGAGAGACTCCAAGCTTTGAAGTCCGCTTTCCAGCGCATGAAAGAAGAGGTATTGCAGATATAACTATCACCGCTGCCATGGCTACGCTTTTCATAATCGGCTTGCTCCCCTTTTGTATTTCAGGACAGACTATCTTTTTGCCAACGTCCTTCATGTATGATTGATGGTGAGTGTCTGGGGTCGGGCCACGCTAACTAATTGAAACTTAAGGATTAATGCACCAAAAATAGGTGTTTTGAGGGGCTATATCGTCATTTTTGATATCGGAATTGACAATATAGCCTTCCACATCTTCTCGAAGCTCAAAACCGTCATTAGTTTCAAAAATTTTCCGACCATTGGCAAGTATACCCAACCGCTCTTTAATTCTTTCGATAAAGCTTTTATTTCCCACTGCTATGCTTTCGGTCCACTTAGTTTGCCGGGAGTTGTTATCATTCGCCAAGGATTCACTTACCAGCTCCTTGTGGGCTTTTTGAAATGTATCGTAAGTTGCAAACCCTGTCAATTCCGCAAGCTTTTGGTAATTGATAAGTACACACTTTCTGCGAGGTTCCTGAATCTCATTATATCCGCCAAAAGTCCATTCCGAAGGATGAGAGACCACACCGGCCCTAACCATATTCAAATCTATGTATACAAGACATCTTAGAAGATGCTCTTGAGATTCTATCGCTGTTGCGTGATAACGGTCTTCCCAGAATGCCCCTTTTCTCTTTTTTCTATTATTGTATTCCTGCCCTGTCCGACCGGCAACTAATTTAATTGAGTCAGGTATTACGTCTCTTTCTCCCTCATCCACTACAAGTAGATGGATATGATTGGAGGTTACAGTATAATTTAGTATGATCAACCCATAGCGTCTTTTTGCCTCAAAAAGCCATTGGAGCCATTTCCGCCGATCCTGTACTAACTTAAGCAGAAAGTCTCTCTTATGACATCTATGCGTAATATGCCATATCTCTCCAGATATATAATGTCTTTTTGCTCTG
>JADFVM010000351.1 GCA_015222555.1 Pseudomonadota bacterium | reverse complement strand
CACTTGCTAAACATCTGATATATTTGTGTATTAATCCAGAATGTTTTTCTTATTTTCTCTGTTTTTAAAAAGGGGTCTGTTTCTATTGACAATTTAGGGTTCGGGCCATTAAGACAATTTAAACGGTCAGATAACTGTCTTAATTAAGTCATTTGATGATAACTATAAAAGACTTGATCATAATTTTAATACTCTGGAAACACAATATAACAGGCTTTATGAGGAATCCAAGAGTGAAGAAGAGTAATTGTCCTTTGCCAGGGGAAACAATCTTACCCGGATATCAATAAAAAAAAGCCGGCAACTTAGTTGCCGGCTTTTTTTGTCATATACCAAATGTAATTAAATCGTCATTGCATTCCATTGTCTGTTTTTAACCTGTTCAGGCGTATAGTCAGGAAGAATCATCGGCCCCAGGGGAGGATTCTTCAGGCCTGCCTTTTCCAAGCCTTTTTCAAAGGCATCAACATGTTTAAGCGTTAATTTTCCCTGCTTGACTTTCTTCGCATATTCAGATGCAGCTATTCCAGCTCGACGTCCAAAAACAAGAATGTCCAGAAGAGAGTTGCCCATAAGCCGATTTCTTCCGTGCACACCCCCTGTTGCCTCACCTGCACTATAAAAACCGGGAAGCGTGGTGTTGCCATGTTCTTTAATCTCGATGCCGCCATTCTGGTAATGAAGCGTAGGATAGATGAGCATAGGCTCCTTGCTGATGTCGATGCCATGCCTGATAAATTGGATATATTTTGCCGGCAGTTCTCTCCGTACTGTCCCTTCGCCATGAAGCATATCAATCATCGGTGAATCCAACCAGACGCCTAACCTGCCAATGGGGGTACCCACGCCCTTCCCAACATCACTGCACTCCCTTATGATACAGGAGGATTCAATATCCCTGGGCTCAAGAGGAAAACAGAACTGCTCTCCCTCTATATTTAATAGCTGAGCCCCCAGACCTCTAACTTTCTCAGTGATGAGAAGACCCACATTCTGCTCAGGATAAACAGCACCTGTCGGATGATACTGTGTTGAATCCATGAAAACATTTTTTACACCCGCCCTATAGGCCATGACGAGACCGTCAGCAGTCGCGCCATAATGGTTTGTACAGGCAAAACCCTGAATGTGCAACCTGGCACCACCGCCTGTTGCCATAATGACTGCCTTCGCCTTAACGGTAAGAAACTCTTTAGTTTCAAGGTTATACAAAATTGCACCTGCGCAGGATCCTTTATCATCAAGAATCAGTTCAATTGCCGGTGCAAACTCGATTACCTTGATATTTTCAGATCGGTTTCTGGCCTCATCCCTAACGACCCTCATAATTTCTGCCCCCGTCATGTCCCCGGCGGAATGCATTCTTTTACGGCTTGTTCCTCCCCCGTGACGGGTTTTCAGCCTGCCATCCTCTTCTTTATCGAGCATTGTGCCCAACTCTTCAAGCCAGTTAATAATGAGAGGCGCGTCATTGGTTAGGGCGCCTACAAGATTAGGATGATTCGAAAAGTGGCCTCCACCTATTACATCAAGGTAGTGATAAAAAGGTGAATCTCCTTCCTGTGTCGCGCCCTGGATGCCACCTTCAGCCATTACTGTATTTGAATCGCCGTGTCTTAATTTGGTGGCTATCACTACCTTGCAGCCTGCCTCCTGTGCCATAAGGGCAGCCGCCGTACCTGCACCACCCCCACCGATAACCAGGACATCAGTCTCAATATCAACTTTATTAAGGTCTACAAGCTTTGAATTAACACGGCTTTTCGACTCGAGGATATCAACAACCTCTTCAGGAAGAAGGTCCCCCTTGTTAGGGCCGACTTTAAGCTTCCTTTTTCCCTTAGTTTTAAAGTCAGGGTGATATTTATTTAACCACTCCTTTCTTTGTTCAAGCGTTAAGGCGGGAAAACTCTCCCCCTTCTTGGACTGCTCAACCCTTTTGGAACGAGTCTGCTCAACAGCCTTAATTAGGACTTTTAACTCTTCAGGATATCCTGACATTTTTCCTCTCCTTAAAATATGTACGCGTGATTATAAACGGCTTTGATCTTCCGGCATCCACTCGCCAGTTTTTGAAAGATCAGGTTCTCTTTCTCTTTCAAGATAGAGGGTCTTTAATGCCTCTTCGTCGAGAGTCGCCAACTCCTTCAAAATGCTTTCATATTTACCTTCTTTCACCTCTTCTGCCCTACTTTTAAGATGGTCTGCTGTGGGAGTCAACACTTTTGCGCTCAACCTTCTGGCCATTAAAGCGGCCGTGGGCTGTGATATCTGAGCAGGGCAACGACTGGCGCATAATCCACAAAGAATGCAGTCAAAAGATTTTTTTGCCGCCTTCTTGATATTCCCCTGTTTCATATGTGCCACATAACCCATTACATCAATCTCCATAGGACACGTTCTTGTACAGGTTCCACAGCCTACACACTTAAAAACTTCAGGATAATGGATCCTGATCATCTCCTCGGGATTAGCCTCAAGGCTTCTAATATCAAAACGTGAACGTTTCATGGGAAAGAATGGGAGCTGAGTGATAATCATGTTCGGCTCAGCAACAGTTTGACATGCTAGACCTGTCTTTAACTTATAATCACCTTCAAATCTATAAAAGAAACCACAGGCACCACAGATTCCTCCTCGACAACCACAACCTCTTACATATTTATAACCGGAAAACTCAATGGCCTTCATAACAGTAAGAGTCTCAGGAATCATGTATTCCTTGCCCATAATAATTAAAGGGATCATCTTCGCCCCTTCCGGAAGGATCGTTTTGTCTCCGCAGGCAACTACTGTCTGGGCTGCTTTTTTCTTACTCATGGCTTCCTCCTGTGACTCAATAAATCCAGATTGTATCTTATCTTCATCTTCAATTATTAGATTAAGTTTACATTAAAAATCGTTTGGCATCGCAGCTATTTCAGTCGCAGTAAAGACAGGACCATCCTTACAGACATAAATATTCCCGACATTGCAGCGACCGCACTTGCCAAGACCGCATTTCATTCTGTTTTCCAAGGTGGAAATGACCTGATCATTTGTAAAGCCTATCTTTGCCAGTGACTGCAAAGTAAATTTTATCATGATGGGTGGACCGCAAATGATGGCAACACAATTCTCACTCGATGGAGCGATTTCCTCCAGAACAGTGGGGACAAAACCAACTTTTCCTTTCCACGACTCTGTCTCTCCACCGGGGTCGACAGTTGTAACCATGTTTACGTCACTTCTCTCATCCCAGTGTTTTAATTCATTTTTATAAACCAGGTCAGCCACTGTTCTGGCCCCGTAAACGATTGTGATATCGCCATAATCTTCCCTGTTATCCAGCACCGTCCATATGACCGATCTCATAGGTGGGAGAGCGATTCCCCCGGCAACAAATACAAGATTCTTGCCCTTCATCTCATCGAGTTGGAACCAGTTGCCGTACGGACCTCTGAAACCGACGGTATCACCAATCTCCATACGTGACAGAGCTTCAGTCACTTTACCCGTCTTTCTGAAAGTACACTGAACATAACCTTTTCTCGTGTGGGCAGAGGCGATACAAAATGTTGATTCTCCTGCACCAAAAGCAGAATATTCTGCAAATTGACCGGTCTTGAATTCGAAGGTTTCCCTCATTTTTTCATCTTTAAAAACAAGGCGAAATGTCTTCACATCAGGAGTTTCGTCAGTAATATCCTCAATTGTCATCAAGTGCGGTACATACAGGTTGTGCATCAATAATCCTCCCTAGCTCTCCATCGCCGTAATTTCTATCATCGCTTCCGTAATATCCAGGTTTACAGGACAGACTCTGATGCAACGGCCACATCCTACACACCCTTTTTTCTCAAATCTGTCAGGATAAATTTTAAATTTGCAGTGGAATCGGTTTCTCCAGCGTTGAGGTTGATGTTCTCTGGGATTATGACCGGAAGCATGAAGCGTAAAATGATCAAATTGACATCCATCCCAGTTTTTAACTCTTTTGCCCTGGTCGCCATAAGGTTCATCAACAAGGTCAAAACAATGACAGGTGGGACAAACAAAGGTACAGCCGCCACAACCGACGCACTTTGCAGCCAGATCATCCCAAACTTTATGTTCAAAATTTTCTTTTTTGTCGAGCCATCTCTTAATATGCTCAATATTAACACCAAGATCGGTAACTTCCGCTATGGGCTCAAGTTCAACAGATTTATCTTTCTTCGAAAAACAGGTACTGTTATTGGCAATAAAAGTTTCCCCTTCATCTGTCAGCGCTTCGGCGAGATAGCCACCACCTTTTATCTTTGAAAAAAGGAGATCACTTCCCTCTTTTCCATCTGGTGCAAAGCCAACTGAAGTACAATAACAGCTTTCATCAGCTTCATTACATGCAATAGAAATGATGACTGCTTTCTTCCGTCTTTCCGTGAAAAGGTTATCGATATAATCCCATGTAAAGACTTTATTGAGCGAAATCATGGCAGCGGCATCACAAGGCCTTATACCAAGTAGCACCGTATCATTAATTTCAGGTTCTTCAGCTTTGACTTCCACACCATTTTCACCTTCCCTGTACCGCAGTACCGTTTCATGCTGAGGGAAAAAGGCATCTTTTGGAGAATAGCGTCCGATTACCTCATCAAATGCAAAGTTGTCTTTCGATGAGGTCACTTTTTCATACTGTACCATTCCCACCTCATTTCTGACAGGCGCCACAACCGTGGTTCCTTTACTATTTAAATCGTCAATGAGATTGTAGAATGCATCTTCTGATAGCTGGTTTACAGACATAAGGTTTCCTACTTAATAAAATCTTCTTTATCTTCTTCTTTAAAGGATACAAAGGGCGGCGTCACGTCAGTTTGATATCCTGCAGTATAATTTTCAAAAGAATCATACACAGTCATTGCCAGTTCCTGATTTATTATATTCAAGGGGATTTCCGCAGGACATGACCTGTCGCACTCACCACAAAAAGTACAACGGCCTGCCAGATCCATTGCCCGCTTAATATTCCAGGCATAATTTCCCCTTGCATGGGCACTTGTCTCAATCCACTGGGGCCTGCTTTTTTCTGTAATACAAACATCACAGTAACAAAGAGGACAGACTTTTTTGCAGGCATAACATTTAATGCATCTCTCGAAGTGGTCCATCCAGTATTTCCATCGATCGCTCCAAGACATGGCTTTCACTTCCTTAACTGCATCATAAATGCCGCCAGTCATCGGCTCCAGTGCTTCGGATTTTATTTCCTCGCCAAAGAGGTGGTCATAATCAATAGGTGTTTTTACATCACAGGTTAGACATTTAATGGACTTGTTCTCATCGGGGAGTTGCTCACCATCATGCACGATATCTTTCCCAACAACACCATCACAAGACATACCCAGAATAATTACATCGTCCCTTTTTAACTGGTTTTCCTGGATAAGGACGTTAATTGTTTTAACGTCACAACCTTTTGCAACGATGGCAACTTTACCCTTCTTCATGAAAGTAAATTTCCTCGTCAGATAGATTGTGAGGTTGTTGACGCACTGGGGACTAAAGGTCAGTTTGTCACAATCTTCAGAGGAATAGGCAAAAAATGGCTTCGTTTTTCCCTTTTTACTGCCCTCGGCATAACCGATAACCAGGGAGACTGTTCCATTTTCAAGAAGTTCCTTAGATTTACTGCGCAAAGACTCTATCATATTCTTCCTTCTTCTCAGTAATGGCCTTAAACTCCTTATAAGGGCCGAGTTCTTTTAAATTAGTCGATACCTCGTTAATTACTTCAACCCACTTCCCTGCTTCAGCTGCAGAGATCCATGAAAAATGGAGACGTCTCATATCAATACCGCTAAAGTCAAGAAGAGACCTGAAAGTAGTCCAGCGTCGCCTGGCATGATAATTACCGGTATTGTAATGGCAATCGCCGGGATGACATCCTGAAATGAGGACACCATCGGCCCCTCTTTCAAAAGCCTTTATTATAAAAAGAGGATCAATCCTGCCGGTACAGGGTAATTTAATGGCCCGCACAGAAGTATCATAGGTCAATCTGCTTGTTCCTGCCAGATCAGCCCCACCATAGGTACACCAGTTGCAGACATAGGCAACAAGCCTTGGCTTCCATTCTTCCTTTTTTTCTGTTTTCTCTTCAGACATTTAATACCTCAATAATGTATCGTATTGCGTCGTGCTCATCACGCATCACAATTATCATGCTGCCAGTGAATTAATTTCAGCGAAAATTTGATCGTCTTTAAAACCTCTCAACTCAATTGTCTTCGACCTGCAAGCCGCATTACAAAGGCCGCAACCCTGACAGACACCATCATTAACTTCAGCGACTTCTCTGATGACATTACCATCTCTGTCTTTAATCTCCTTTGCTGTAATAGCGCCATAGGGACAGATATTAAGGCAGTCATAACAGGCGATACAATTGGCTTCATTAACAACTGCTGTTATCGGTTCACGCTCGAGCATCTCTTTCGATAGAAGTCCCATTACTTTTGATGCGGCAGCGCTGGCCTGAGCAACGGTCTCCGGAATATCCTTCGGCGACTGACAGGCCCCGGCGAGAAATATACCTGCAGTGTTGGTTTCGACGGGTCTCAGCTTTGGGTGTGATTCAGAATAGAAATTATATTTATCATAAGAAATACCAAGGGTCTGTGCCAGCTTATCTGATCCTTTTCTTGCCACCATGGCAGTGGCAAGGACAACCATATCAGCTTCAATTTTCATCTGCCTGCCACTCAAGGTATCGGCGCCCATGACGATTAACTTGCCGTTGCGCTCGTAAACCCTTGAGACCCTACCCCTGATAAAATTAGCGCCATCTTCCTCTATAGCACGCCGTACAAACTCCTCGTAGTTTTTACCGCCTGCACGGATATCCATATAAAAGGAATAGGCCTTTCCATGGTGCACTTTATGTTTATACAACATGGTATGCTTGGCAGAATACATGCAGCAGATCTTAGAGCAGTAACTAACTCCCTTACTTTCATCCCTCGATCCCGCACAGTGGACAAAAACAACGGTTTCAGGTGTCTTCCCATCGGAAGGTCTTTGCATCTCCCCCCCAGT
>JADFVM010000052.1 GCA_015222555.1 Pseudomonadota bacterium | reverse complement strand
GGCATATCCCTGGCCTGATTCGTTCTTGAACTGATGCACCTCATCAACAACAAGAAGATCAAAGAACTTTTTCATCTTTGCCTTGATAAACCTTGCCGGGATCGCCTTGCGGTAGTTCTTACGGGTGTTATCCGGCTGCCAGAGCTGTTCACCGCATATGGCCCTGATCTTCTTGTGTTCACCGGTATCAGGGTTATACTTCCATTTACTGATCATGTTCTTGCAGGCATGCCTTTTCTTGTACCTGCCCTGGGTGTTTGTCTCAAAAACCGGCATGGGATAGCCGTCTCTATCAAGCAGCTCCTGGCCGCACTTCGGGCAGAAATGCTTCCTGTGCCTTGTGACCACCGCAGGCCTCCACAGAAAGCCTGTCTTGGCCCGCTCCCTGCCAATGACGTAGAACTCAAGTCTCGAAGGTGTGGGTTGCCTTCTGAGCTTTTCAAGCTGTCTTATGACGTTTTTCCCGTTAAAGTTATAGGCCCCTACGCCCGAAAGGCTGTCCTTGATCTCCTGAATCCATTTGGGGACCAGGTGCGGCGGGCAGATGACCAGCACCCTGCGAATGCCCTTTAGTTTGTAAAGCACAAGGGCCGTGGCTATTGCCATGAGCGTCTTGCCTGTCCCCATCTCGCAGACCGTATAGACCGCCTTATTTCCCGAAATAAGGGACTTGTAACAGGCCTTGATGATCTCTCCCTGGGATGGGAAAGGCTTCTTTATTATGGTTTCTATAATTTCTGAGATATCCTTCTCTTTCTCTGTTATCGGGTCATGAACGACCGTTAGCTCTTGAGTGACCTTCTCGGCCATACTCTCGCCGTACTCATTCAGGAATTCCTTGAGTGAAATCAAACGTCCCATCTTCGTTACCTCCTTTCCATTCCATGCACCTGATGATTTCAGGGGCCCTGTTTCTTATTGCCCCGGATATCAGGTCATGGAGTTTCTTGGGATTAAAGGCAAATGAATAGCCCCTGAAAGCTCCCACCATGGTTTTAAGTTCAACAAGCCATCTATCTTGTTCTTTAAATGCCTTCCAGAGCCACCTGCTCCACGAGGGATGAAGGGGTATATCCGTCTCTTCATCTAAATGGCGATAAAACAGGCTCAGGATTTGACTCTTCTCCTTCGTGAACACGTAAAAGCTGTTCTGCCTGTCCTCGTCATTCCCCGGGAGCGCCATCCTGGGAAAAAGCACTGCATGAACCAGCCCGGATGGCAGTTTTTTAACCTGGGTCCTGTAACCAAAGCCAGACCTGGTGAGATAATACTCCTCACCTTCGATGTTTATGCTTATGCCGTAGTTTTCCAGGAGATTGGCAATCACACCTTTTACCGTGGCCTGATAGCCGCAGATAGACATGAAATAGATGGTATCAAGCTCGTATGGGTCCAGGATCATGTCAGAGCAATAAGCCCGGATCCCTGTTGCTGTAATAGGATAAAGTTCCATATTTTTTTCACCTCCTTTCACTCGATGGTGAGCATTTCACCATGCCGGTTGAATGCATGAATGACGATCTTGATCTGGTCGGTCTCGATATGCTTTTCCACATCACCCTGTATCTCGACCGAGTGCCTGACCTCCTTTTTTGTTACGCCCTTGACCAGCAAAGGGTTTGTCCTGTCCCTGTCCCAGACAATGCCGTTCATCAGGCCGCAGGCAAGGATCTGTGCCAGATGCCCGTGTCTTAGAGGCATAATCGGCCTGATCTTTTCAGCCATACTTAATGGTGTGGTCATCTCCTTAAACTGACTGAAAAGACCGTGCTTCCGGATCTCTTCTGCCAGCTCTTCAGGTTCGATATCCTTGCTCCTGAATAGAAAAGTGGCTTTGGCGGGTGATGTCGGGACCTCGTAAACACGTGGAGGTCTTTGTGGCAGGTAGGGAACCAATGCCTTCAGCTGCCCGCAATTCTTCAGGTATTCGGAAAGCCTGTCATCCTTGTCAGGCTTTTTCTTTAAGACCCCGAAGATGACCAGTTGCTTGAAGGCCCTGTATTCTTCCTCCGGGAACCTGAATACACTTATCTGCTCAAACCTGTATGAGAGCATCCGTGCTATATGCCCGTCCAATCTCCTTTGCGGGATCAAGTAGACCAGTATCCCCCCGGGAGAGAGATAAGGGATGCAATCCCTCAGAAAGGTCCTTTCGTAGCGTTCTGACTTTTCAATCTCATTGTCCCTTGTGGCCCAATCATAGGGTGGGTTGAGCCACAACAGCGAAAATGATCCATGGCTTATCCTTGTGTTCTGGTAATCTGTCACAAGACATTTGGTTAAGATCTCCTTTGCTGTCTTGCCCCTTTCAATGTCAATCTCAATGCCGTAGGTCTCGGCCTGGAGATGATCCCCAACAAGCTTGACTGCTGTTCCTTCACCGGCGCATGGGTCAAGTGCCCTGATAAGACCATTGCGCTGGCGGTTGATGTATCTTGCTATGATTGGCGTAACTTCATCTGGAGTAGGGTAATACCCCATCTTTGCCTGTGCTGCTAATCTCATGATTATTCCTCCTCAAAATAGAAAAGCCGCCCACACAATGTGCGAGCGGCTTTCCGTTTAATGGTTTGTTGTTTATTGATCAGGCGGCCTGGTCCAGGTCCCTTGAGAAAAAAGACACCTGCACTTGAGTAAAATCAAGTGTCCTGTCCATTTCTTTTTCCTTTTTCTCCGTCGGCCTCATTAGTTCGTTAAAATAGGAAAAGATGTCGTCAAGGATTTCCTCTATAACCAGGTCTTGCTCGACACAGCGATTCCACCAGAACCTGAAAAGGTCCTGTAATGAGACCTTTAATGGAGGCAGATAGCTGTAAGGACAGTATTTCCCCACACACAGAAGCTCCTGCATCCTTTCACTCCCAAAAGCCCCGCTGAACCTGTTTATCCGGGCTCTTTTATTACTGGGCATGGTCTTATCCTGAGGATTAGGATCTATGTTTTCATTCACCAGGCCGATCATGTCATGGAAGGTGATGTCCCTCTTTTTGACTTCATCCCATATCAATTGTTCTATCTGCTCATCAGTCATGCGTTACTCCTTTCTTTGAATAAAAAAAGGCCTCTTACACCCTCACAAAATGAGAGTGGCAAGAAGCCTTTCGATGTTTAGGTTTTTCAGTGCCGGCTATTCCGCTAACTCAAACCTGTTCCCGCACTTGAGACACTTTGCCTCAAGGTCTGACACTGCCACACGGATGTTTGTGCACCCGCAGGTCCATTTCCTGAGCTTGGATTTGCCCTTTGGTTTTTCTTTGGGTGGAATCCTGATTATCCCGCCAGGATCCTTGTTGTGATTAAGCTCAACACCATGTTTTTTCAGAAGGTAAACAAACGGATCTCCCAGGCCGAGGTGGCATCCCTTGTTGTCGGTCACGATTCCGAACTCGAGGAGTTTCGTCTGGAATTCCTTGTTATGAAACCATGACTTTGAAGGATTGCCATAGAGATACTGCCAGCTATGGGTCATTTCATGAAGCAGTGTGGCAAGCAAATCCCACATGGGCCTTTTAAGGTGAACTCGATTGATGTTGATGTTCTCTTTAATACCGAAGGCATTCCTGCCGATAACATAATGGCCCAGGTTGCTGATCTTCGTTTTCTCAAAGGAAATCGCTGGAACTGGCACAGGCTGTTCCCTGAAAAAGGCAATGTTGAAAAAATCCACCCACCAGTACAATTCACTTGCAAGGGTGTTTAATTCCCAGTCATGGGCCTCCTTTTCATTTTCCATTATGTGGATGTTTATGGATTCGTTTAATCTCCGTTGCATAAATGCCTCCTTTCTTTAACTAATGGTTTTTTCCTGATAGAAATAAATTCAGTTCTTCATTGACCTTTCCCATAAAGCCGTTATCAGACATGCTGTGGTAACCATCCCCAAGGATGATGTGGTCGTGGAGCTTGACGTCAATGGATTCAAGGGCCAGTGCAATTTTTCTCGTTACTACCCTGTCTTCATTTGACGGCTGCGTGTGTCCTGAAGGATGGTTGTGGGTTATGACCACTGCGCCGGCTTTCAGGGTGATGACACGCTTAATGAGTTCTCTTGGATAAATCGATGAACTTGAGATGGTTCCTGAAAACATCTTTTCAATGGCGAGAATGCGATTTCTCGTGTCCAGGAAGATGCAGTACACCCTTTCAACATCGCTGTTTTCCGCAAAGAGCGGTTTAATGATATTGAACACTTCATGGGCTCCGCTTAATTCCTGGCCCCTGGATTCCTCTTTCACCATCCTGGCAAACCTGCCTGATTTCAGTTTTTCCCAGAATGATTTCTCGTTAGAGTCAATTAAATTCATTTGTTTCATTGGCTATATCTCCTTTCCGCACAAAAAAAGCCCCTCTGGCAAAGACCAGAAGGGCTTCCGGCTAAATGTATTTACTGGCTGATTTTAGGACTTATAGATCAGAGAACAGTTCTCAAAACTCACCTCCCATTCAGACAAATTCCTGTTGATTGAAAAGCCCCAGTTCATCCATGCACCTCCGGGTAAGCAATCAGGATGCTTCCTGCGATCAAACTCCTGAAAGCGACGGCAGATATATTGCCATAAACCATTCCCCGCCTCGGGATATCCTTTGATCGTTTTTATCCGTTCCCAGTCGGGCAACACCATCCTGTAAAGGTCGATCAAGACTTTTTCCTGGTGATCGTGCTTTTCAAAGACGGCCTTGATGTGCCGCTTCAATGCCTCCGGGTCCCGGATACCCAACAGTTCCCACTGTCTACGACATCTATCTTGAAGCATTATGTTTCCCTCCTTTCATTCATTTTCTATACCTCCTGATTTCATGGGTTAAAAACAGAAAACCCCCACGACCTATGTTATGGGGGTTCTGGTTTGATCTTTCTTAACGCGTTTATCCATCCGTCGGTTGGGTTATGTATTCACCTACCAGCGCATAATCAAAATCCTCTACCTCGCAATCGGCGTTGTGTGTTTCAAGATCACTCATTTCGGCTACCGGGCCATCAACAGGAACAACCCTGTAGAGCTTCAAATGTTTGCCGTGGTCCTGCCTCATCTGCCCGAGATCGGATAAAGCGTCTATCGGGTTATCGTAACCCAGGGGATCATCGGGTGAGGCCACCATAAAGCCAAGCCGGTGAAGTGGATTGCCGATAATGTATATTGTTTTGTTTGTTCCCGCAGAAACTTCCGTAATCAAGGGTTTATTTTCCATGTATTCATCTTTATCATCCAGGAAATGCTTTGCATTTGCTATCAGCCCGTCAGAATCGTAAAGAGCTGCATCATCATGCTCAACATTCATGGATTTCACATACCTTGATAGGGCCCGGACAGCCATTCGGGCATCATCAAAGAACACTACCTGTTCGATGATCCCTTTTGATACAGTAATCAAAACCTGGTTCATAATTTTACCTCCTTAAGGTCAAATATGCCGCCCCGGATCGGCGAGGCGGCTTTTTCTTTTAACTCATTTGCGAGCTTTGTCCGTTGTGATTAAAGGGGCACTGCTCACAGAAGCTCCTATCACGGCACGCATCGCATACCTTTTTGCTGTCTATGAATTTACTCGCATAATCAAAAAGACCCTCGATGGCCCTGGTCATGGGTATTTCGTAAGCCCATGCAATGCGCCTCAAGGTACCGCTATACTTTATATTGAGTTCAGGTGTGTATGCCATATTCCCTCCTTTCAAACAAAAAAGCCCATTGGAAAAATCCATAGGGCTTCTGATTAATTTCTTTTTCTCAGCTTCTCAATTTTTTATGATAAAACGTATTCTTTAAGCTGCCAACTTTCTTACGGCCTCTTTATTGATATCTTTTCCTTTCAATATAAGAGCCAAGACCTTTTCGGTCTGTGTCATGACCTTCAGGCATGCCGAATGAGGTGCCAGCTTTGCCTCCTTTGCGTATCTCTCTATATACTTATAGGAGTTGCCAAAGGTGTCATTTGCCTGTTTCCCTACAAGGATACAAAGGGCCTGTGCCGACAGTTCCGCCACGATCTCCTGAAAATGGTCCTGTCCTCCTTTTAAACCACCTTTCACCTTTTCGTGGGCTGCGTGGCTGAGCTCGTGAAAAAAGGTCTTCTCCTCGGGCGTGGCAAGGGCGATCTCTTTTCTTTTTGGAGAATAATACCCACAGTAGCGGTAATCACCCGGAACAGCCCGGACACTTATTCCCCACTCGCTTGCCCTTTCAAGTAATGGCAAGTCAGGAAGTTCTATTTCCTTATAGTCCAGAGGCTCACCGTCTGTGTCCTCATAGCGGAATACTGGTCGGGACATAAAACCTATCAATGTCTCTTTTTCTTCTCCTGTTTCCTCATCCTCAACCTTTCTGATATAGGGCACAAGGATATGAAAGCATTTTGTTCCTTTCTTGACATAACGGTTGGCGCTGAGCCACTGCTTATAACCCCGCGCATCTGCTGTGCCTGAAATGAACATCAAAATGCGATTCGTGAGTGACCATTTAGTCGAAGGGATATCATCAGCCATTGGATACATTGAATATGCCACTGCCTCCGGTATATCCCCGCTTTTGAACCTCTCTAAAATACCGTCTAAGACCTGCTTGATTCTGTCTTTCATTTTCTCACTCCTTTCTTTTTGGTGTTTTAAAAACAACAAAAGCCCTCTGACGTCACCTTCAGAGGGCTTTTGTTATGGTTGTTGATTGAGTGGCTTATCCCTCCCTTTTGTACGGTATGATATCAATAAGTTCATAAACGTCCTGCCAGGCACCTTCGCATTCGGTGCAGCCCATCTCCTGAAAGGCCTTGCCCGCTTCTATCTGTATAAAGCCTCCCTGGACTGATTCAGCCTCACAAAACGGGCATGAGAGACCTTTGCCTTTTATGTAAGATTCTTTGTCTATCATGACTTTTCTCCTTTCATTTTTTTAGTTAACGTTTTAGGCAAACCCTGCTTGAAGATCAGAATTCGCAGCCTTTTTGTGTCTGTGTTTAGATAATTCTGAATCCGCCCATCCCTGCGCTTTCCTTATTTGTTCAATCTCTGAGGCCTTACGTACCTCCCATGCCTCTTCAATCTCGCAGTCAACTTCAAGCCAACTGTTGAGTTTCAGGGCTTTCAATTCACTGAACGAGATGTATCCCCATTCAGCCATCTCATAGTCATTGTTCAGGATGGCAAATCCCCAGAACAGGTCTTCACCGTCATACTCCGCGATGTACCAGTCACATCCTGCAATAAAAAAATGCAGGTGGATCAACTTGTCTTTAAGTGTAGTATTTTCGGTCTCGTATAGCTTTGGTATCTCTGCCAGCCTTATTTTGTTTGGTATGTTCCACATATTTCTCACCTCCAATTTCTAATAAAGTTTAATCTGCTGACCACAGAACAGGCAGCATATAATCCCGAAGTCGTTAAAATCCTCGCCTTCTTTCAACACCCTAACCTCATACTCATTCCCGCAGGCCTCGCAGTTGAGCTTGAAGCCTTGTGTCTCAAATTCTTTCTTAAGGTTTAGATAAATGTTGTGCCTTTCATCCCTCTGCCTCTGTTCAGCCCATCTGGTAATCAGTTCTTTGTGCAACTCAACAATGCAGGTGAGCTCCCGTTTTATGTCTGCCTTTGTGTAACCTGTTTCCCGGTAAGGCTCCTCATGACATGGATAGGTGCCGTTAAAATATCTGTGTTCACAGTCGAAATGCCTGATGAACACGCCCGCAAAGCTTTCAGGCCTGCGATAAGTTGCCTTAAACCCGTTGATGTTGTAATGGGCGATAAAACCGCAGTAGAGATTCAGGAACTGGTAAACCTCCTTGTTCATCAACGATATGTCACGGGATTCTATGATCTGCCTGAAATTCCTCACAACCGGAAGCTTGCCTATAGGTTTTCTGTCTGAAGCTTTCATTAATTCCATTTGCATAAGATCACCTCCTAAAAACAAAAGAGCCTCTCAATTCCCGAGAGGCTCTTTTGGCTGGTTTAAAATAACTGGATACAAATTTACATATGGATATAATAGGTCACCACTTTCTTAACTTAACGCGTCTTCTGAATCTATTAAAGCGCTCTGATACTGCCTTTCAAACCATTCTTCCTTTGTCGTTTTGTATATCTTGATAATCATCACCCTCCTTTCAGATAAAAAGCCGCCCTGGTAACAAGGCGGCTTTTCACCCTGATCATGCATACAGGTCTATGAACAGTCCACAAAAGGGACAGTGCCTGTAGCCAAAATCGTTCCAGTCTTC
>JADFVM010000350.1 GCA_015222555.1 Pseudomonadota bacterium | reverse complement strand
TGTAAAGACCTGCTCGGTGCACCACCAGTATTCCTCTATGGTTTCCCCCTTCCAGGCATATACGGGAACACCGGCTGCGGCGATTGCGGCTGCCGCGTGGTCCTGGGTGGAAAAGATGTTGCACGAAACCCAGCGAACATCAGCGCCCAGTTCGACAAGGGTTTCGATCAGTACAGCGGTCTGGATCGTCATATGGAGAGAACCCATAATTCGTGCACCTTTGAGCGGCTTTGAAGTACCGAATTCCTCACGCAGGGCCATGAGGCCGGGCATCTCCGTTTCGGCAATAGCGATTTCCTTACGACCCCAGTCAGCAAGGGACATATCAGCGACTTTATAATCCTCAGTTGAACTCTTTGCCAGCTCTACACTCATATCAAATCCCCGCTGCTTTCTTTAGAGTTTCAGCCATATCGGTTCTTTCCCAGTAAAAGTCCTTTTCATTTCTACCGAAGTGACCGTAAGCAGCTGTCTGCCTGTATATAGGCCTTAACAGATCCAGCTTTTTCACGATACCCTTCGGACTGAGATCAAAATTTTCATTAACGATCTTTGCAATATCGTCACTAGGTATTTTGCCGGTGCCGAATGTATCAATCATGACTGAAACAGGTCTTGCCACACCAATGGCATAAGCAAGCTGCACCTCACACTCATCGGCAAGCCCTGCGGCAACGATGTTCTTTGCCACATATCTCGCCATATAAGAAGCAGAGCGGTCCACCTTGGAAGGATCCTTGCCGGAAAATGCGCCTCCGCCATGGCTGCCATGACCGCCATAAGTATCGACGATAATCTTCCTTCCCGTCAGGCCGCAGTCCCCTTTAGGGCCACCCACGACAAATCGGCCTGTAGGGTTAATGTGATAGGTGGTATTTTCATCAAGCAAATCGGCAGGAATGACCTGTTTGATAACCTTGTCGAGGATATCTTCCCTCAGGGTCTCGTTATCCACATCATCCGTATGCTGTGAGGAGATAACGACGGAATCAACCCGTACGGGCTTTTTATTCACGTACTGTATAGATACCTGACTTTTTCCATCAGGTCTGAGGTAAGGCAGCGTTCCGTCCTTTCTTACCTCAGCAAGTCTTTTAACAAGCTGATGGGCATATAAGATAGACATGGGCATCATCTCTTCAGTTTGATTACAGGCGTAACCGAACATGAGCCCCTGATCTCCGGCCCCCTGCTCGTGGCCTTCAAACTCATTAACGCCCTGGGCGATATCGGGCGACTGCCTGTCGAGGCTGACCAGGACGGCACAATTTTCATGATCAAAACCGATGTGTGGATCAGTATAACCGATCTCCTTAATTGTTTGCCTGACAATATCCTGATAATCAATAACGGCCTTTGTCGTAATCTCACCTGCAAGAATCACCATGCCAGTCGATACCAGCGTCTCACATGCGACCCTCGACTTTGGGTCCTGCTCAAGCAAGGCATCCAGTATGGCGTCCGAAATCTGATCTGAAACCTTGTCCGGGTGGCCCTCAGAAACCGACTCTGAAGTAAAGAGATAATCTGTCATTCCCATAGTTATGTTTTCCTCCTGAAATAAAAATAGCTTCGTATACTATCATAATTTGGATTTAAGTCAACAATTTATGAGGTTTAGAGCTTAATCTTTTTTCGCCAACAGGAGTTGGCTCCTACCGGTAGGAGCCGTCTCCAGACGGCGATTATTGTGCAACAATTATGACCCGAATCAAAAAGGCCCTTTTTCGGCTAAAAACCAACTAACTGCCTGCAAAAATTTGGCTTAGTTGTTTATGGTTTGCCTTACAATACCTTTTTCAATTTCTTCATAGGACAGATAAACAGTTGACGAGATCGCCTCCTCACCACTTTTTCCTTCGCCCAGGGATTCCAGTATTCTTATAAGATTGTTTCTGCCATACTCTCTTACAATATAATCAACGGCTAAAAGGCTTACACTGTAGGCAAGAGAGACGGATGAGGAATTTAATCCCATAAAGGAGCCTTCAAGAGACTTGAGAGGCATAAAGCCTCTACTATTTCTGACGACAGCCTCTGCCCGCCTGACCGCATCACTCCCTTCTTCATACTGTGCTATCCCTTCATTTAACCAGGTCGGACAATTACCACCGGTAACTCTGTGAATTATGGCGTGAGTATATTCATGATAAACAACCCTCGTCAGATCATCCGTCCGTCTTTGTATTCCACCCACAGGCAGCCTTATTTTTCCGTCATAAAGACCGCCTGTCCAGGAGGGGCTCCTTGTCACGTCCCTGTACTGCTGATTTGTATAGAGTATTGCCGTAATCATATCTTCAGGATAAAAGTTCAGGTCCACACCTACTTTGTGATAGGCCGCTTCGAGTGTTAACGATACAACATGCCCGATCTCACCTCTTTCGGCGCCCTCATATTTTACATGAAAATGAAAGCTTTCTTTTTCTCTGAAACTGTCCTCAACAGATTCTCTCTCTATTTTAGATAGATATTGGCTCGCTGATATATTTAGGGGATTTAAGATTAAAACCTTCTCAAAATATCCCTTTGCTTCTTCAAGGCGGTTATCATTGTAAAAGATTGACGCAATCATGAAGTGAACAGACTCATCTCCTTCATCGTGGGTAAGTGAGTTTTCAAGAGCTTCCCGGGCCAGATCATTTTTGCCCTGGCTGATATAGGCCATGCCCCGTCCTTTATAGGCCATTGCCGTTGGTTTTGAATCGATGGAGTCCTTAAAAGATTGCAGAGCGTCATCCAGCTCTTTTGCCTGATATTGATTGTAAGCGATTTTTATATAGGCATTTGCCATGTTCTTTAGTATAGGATCTTTATCATCTGCCACCTCAAGAGCAGCCCTGAATTTCTCTATCGCTTCCTCATATTCACCTTTATTAAAAAGAGCAACGCCTTCATTGTTTAAAGGCAGAGATTGGCTGCTCACAACGACGGGCAACTTTAAAGGGACTATTTTGAGAGATTGTGAAATAGGTTTATCATCGACTTTTACAGGATTGGCAATCCTGACTGGAACGATATTGCCGGCGCCTTTTTTTGCCCTGAGATTTTCACTTCCATTCGGCGTTGTAAATAACTTCATTGAAGCATATCCAGCCACAGAAAGAGCGATCAGAAAAACTGTCAGCAAGGCTAATCGCGTCAGATCAAAGAGGGGTCTCCTTTTGTCAGGGCTGACCATTGAGATATTTACTTTCCGACTATCCCCTGCCTCTTTCTTAACGACTTCTGCCGGCGCATCGGATTGTGAGACCCTGATGTCTGCACCCATTTCCCGCATTTTTTGCGCCAGCAGATGAGCTTTTTTTTCATCAAGGTCCTTGGATATCACCTTTGGGAGATCAGACAATATCGACTTTATTTTATTTTGATCTTTATCTTTGGAAATTGAATAGAGATATTTCCCCACAGTAATGTATGCCTCTTGTGAAGCAAGACCAATGAGGTGAATATTCCACTTATCTATAGATTTATCCGGATTATCACAGAAAGGACATTTTCCCAGCCCTGCCGGGACTACGCTATTGCATTGAGGACATACCACAATTTACTCCTTGAGAGACCGAACTTTTCACCCAAAATCCACCGCCACTAATCAGACCGGCCAGATTCAGCATGATTAAGGAGGTGGAAACCATTACCAGCCAAATTCATACTTTCACATTGACTTTGAGCAATTATAGTAGAGTTTAAGAATGTCCATGGCTTCATTGATCTCCTGAAGACGCACCTTTTCACCGCCCCTGTCGGGATGAAATTCTTTTACGAGATTACGATAACGTTTCTTTATGGTGTCAAAATTCACAGGATCGCTAAGGTTCAGCATGTCTAAGGCTGCAAGGCGATCTTTTGCGGTATAAAATTGATGCCAGAAGCGATCCAGCATATCATTTACATCCTCTTCATTTGTTTTGGAAAGATGTGTCATATCGAGATAGTAGGCCCGCAGTTTCACATCGCTATTTTCAATGACTTCTTTGCCTTCACAGTGATCTGACATCGACAACAAGCGGATACACAAGGGATTAATCTCGAGGTATTTTTCTCCTCTTTCAGCAAACGTCAGTTGAAGCTGGTAGAGACTGTTGAAAACCAGAAAATGCGTTTGAAAAAGGGAGAGAGGGGTTTCTGTACAATTTTCAGTGATGAGATCAGTTGAGCGTTTCAGTTCCTGTATTAGTGCATATTCTGACAGTCCAAAGGGGAAATCCTCGAGAATAGTGAAGATAGCGGATTTAAGAGGATTATGAACAGGATGAAAGTCACTCAAATGAGATTACCGGATTTTATCATCATTGATATCTAATGTGCCTTATCTTTT
>JADFVM010000349.1 GCA_015222555.1 Pseudomonadota bacterium | reverse complement strand
CTGGACAAGAACCTGATCGCTTTCTCCCAATCCTTCTATTTCAGGATCGTCTATCTCGTGTTGTGCAAGAAGCACATCGAAGATGATCGCCCGCGCACCGCCCATTGACAGATAATCGATGAGGTCTCCCCATAAGTCCCTTGGCCATGGCCATCTGCCCACCTGATCGTCCATCCACTTAATGGAATCATCATCTATCATGATTATCTCAATATCAGGATGAGGCAACGTATCCTCTCTTACAGCCTTTGACCTCATATCGAAAGTCATCAACTCCAAAGCGTCAAAGGTGCCATAGACATACAGCATGTCTATTGCCAGGGCGACTATAATACTTATGACGAGGCCCCACAGGACCTTCTTTTTCTTAAAATTAAATAAACGCATAAAATAAATACTTCACCATTAATATTCAGCTATCAAATTCTTATCACATCAGGCTTGGTAATGAAAACAAAAAATGACCAAATCAAAGGTATTCGGGTAAAGGTAACGGTTACTTGCGTAATTCAATTTCCTTGCCACATTTAAATAAGACCCAAAAGATGTCCTTTTAATAAACGATATTCAGTTTTATAGTACATTTTATTGATGTAATTTAAATATAATCAGTTTTGAATAGAATGAATTAAAAAAAAATCATGAAATCATTTCAAGAAAGTGCAACTTTTTCATACATTAACACCATTTTATCTAGACAAATATTGTTACGTATTCAAACGATTGTTACAATATATTGATAAATAATCTATTCAAAGAAATGGCGTAAGTTTTGCGGCTAATTTTTGATGATAATGCTGTTAATAACGATGTTCAACGACATTAAGACTTAAACCGTACACTCTTATGGGGGACAAACTAAAATGATTGCCAAAGGAGAAACGTCAAAATTGATTTACCTTCTGGCTGCCTTAGTGGGCTGCCCATTATTTCTTAGTGGTTGCGGAGGGGGAGGAAGTGGTGGCACAGCCAGTGACTCTTCATCACAACTTACAGCATCTTTAAAAGTTGCTGAAAGTGTAAGCGTAGTAGATTCGCAGGGTTCAGGGGGAACTGGTATTAAAGCATTGACAGTCGGCTATCGCGCTATTTCTCCCGTTTCACTATCTGCAGACTCTGACTATCACACTGATGAAGCTTCTGTATTCGTTGAGGAGCGATCCGCCGAGGCCTTTGAAATCATTAACGAAATCCTATGTTCTATCGGTCAGAGCAAGTATGATGAAATGCTGAACAAAGGGGTATACAAGGCCCAGATTGATACCAACCAGTGTGAGCAGGGACGAGACAGCGCCTCAGAGGCGGGTTCCGAATCTCAAAACCAATCGTCGGGCTCTTCCATGCCGGACTATGAAATGTGGACGGTGGAATCATCAAGAGCAAGCAATAGCGCTCCTCAAATCGTGAAAGTATGGATTGAGCAGGAAGGTGGCGATCACGACCCGCCTGCCATGATCTTTATAAAGACAACTATTACGGAGGGGAAAAGCGACTCAAACCCTGTAGGAGTATTTGATCTCTATTTCAAGGGACACCCTCTCGATTCCAACGGCGATCCCGACACAAGCGCAACAATTTTCAAAGGCTACCTGAAGGCGCTTGAAAGCGGTGTCATAAGATTCATTATCGACGGTGGTTTCAGCTCAGCTGACGAATATAACGTCTTTACCGAAAAGGTTGCTGTCGATAAGAGCGCCGGGAAGGGGAGCATGGACATATTCAACTCCTACTCCGGAACCTACGGGAGCGGCTCAGAACTATCCAGGTACAACATTGCATACAATGACACTCACTTTTTCAGAAAAAACCCATATCAACCGAGTGACAGGGTATGTCTTGACAGGGCTGACTTCGACACGTCTGCTTGGCGCTACGGCCTCTACGATTCAAACGGCGCAAGGGTAACGACAAATTCAGGGTTCCCTATCAAAACAGTAACAGGTGAACATGGCTGGGTAGGATACTGGGGCCTCTGGATACCTGATGGAGTCTCCATAAATAATGGTGACACCGTCTACAAGGAGACCTACGGCCCTGACGGAGGTACATTGACGCCATATACAGTATTCGCCTCGGGGGGGAAGCTTAAAAGGCATACAAAAAAAAGCATTCAACTGGCCGACATGAATGGGATCCCCCTGAGCTGGCACGAGTGCGACAAGAGCGGCTCGGGCAACTGCAACGACGTTCGCGTGGAATGGTCAAAGGGTGACCAGTTTTACAAGAATGCCTTCAGGAACCAATCAACCAACTGGGTATGGCAGGACATTACTTCTCAACCTATCCTTGCCAATATATCAAGTGACTGGGATTTCGGTTTCTGGTCTGAATCTCTCGGCGGATCGGGGCGCATCAACCTAAGGAACTCCTCCGGCAACTTCACGCCCCCCACAGACTCGACAAACGTTATATTCCATGTTGAAGATATCGTCTATCCCACTGATTCGGACATCCCGGGAAACCTCGCCTGTTTTGAAAACTGTCCCGATCCGGCCAACATATATGGCAGCAATCCCTTCTTCGCCAGGAGCGCATGGGATAATATGTCCACCAACTTCTCCAATATAGACCAGTTTGTCAGTTATACTTCTCTTGTGGCGGACACCCACTATGTAGACTACAACTTCGACAGCACAACCATGCAGCTTCAATATGGCGCCTCCTTTGCCGTCATGACCAGCGCCACCCAGGAAAATGAGTGGGGTATCTGGACAGGGGCTATGTTCGATTCTGCCGTCATGTCAAACTTCTCCGCACTTGCCTGTGACTGGGATCCAGACGGGACCTGTCCGTGGCAGGCCTGGGACAAGCTGGACACTTTCTACACATGGGAGAGCGGACCAGACCAGTGGAACAAACTGACCGTGCTTTCAGGCGTCACCTTCGACCCGCCGCTATCTGTTGAGTATATGCATGGTTTTTCCAATTATTCAGCCAAGTATTATCTCGAGTACAACGGCTTCGGCGACCTTCACGGCATTCCTGGCAAATGCGTCGATATGGATACAGGTCTCGATTCGGACTGCTGGGACAGCGGTGGAACAAAGTATATCAGGTGGGTTCCGGCGTTCACTATTCCTGACGGTTCCACGGTCATATCTGCCAACAGCGGCGGCACCGAATATCTCGTCAAGGCACTGGAAAAGGAGCAGAGGATGAAGAGTGTTGCCGAATCTAACTGTTCCTCCCTGTCGGTAATCGATTATACCTTACCGGGCATGAATGAATGGATAGAACCTGACATCGGAACAAAACCATCAATAGATAATGCACCGGCAGTGATTGGTGGAGTTCTTCAATAACAGGAAGTGAATCCAACTAAAAAGGGCGGGACATATGTCCCGCCCTTTTTTTATCTTCTTTATCTGTAATGATTGCCAGGTTGATTTTATCGGTAATATAAATCGCTTATTATGAAGACAATAGCCTGGCCTTTGCAAAGCGGCGTTTCCCCGCCTTGATGAGGTACTCCCCTCCGGCCTTAACCTGAAAATTATCATCCATAACCTTGTTACCGTCAATGGTGACGGCACCCTGCTTTATAAGACGGCGTCCCTCTGAATTACTCTTTACCATATTGAGTGATGACAGAAGTGACGGGAGCCAGACGGAGTCGCCCTCGACATCTAAGGATACAGTTTCTATCTCATCGGGAAGCCCACCATCTCTGAAGACATTTTCAAATCCATTTCTGGCCTGAAGGGCCTCCTCCCTGGAATAGTATCTTTCCACGATCTCCGAGGCGAGTTCTTTCTTTGCCTCCATAGGGTGAAGGCTGCCCACTTTAAGGCCATTCTTCAGGTTTTCTATCTCTTTTATGCTTTTCGTACTAACTAGTTCGTAATACCTTACCATTAGCTCATCAGATATGGACATTACCTTACCAAATATATCAGAGGGGGGCTCTGATATGCCGATATAGTTATTCATACTTTTGCTCATTTTATTAACGCCGTCAGTACCTTCAAGCAGAGGCATCATCAAAACAACCTGCGGTTCATAACCTTGTTCTTTCTGGAGTTCCCGGCCAACGAGCATATTAAATTTCTGATCAGTCCCGCCAAGCTCTACATCCGCCTTCAACATGACAGAATCATACCCCTGAATTAAAGGATAAAGAAATTCATGGATACCTATGGGCTGCTCACCGGCATACCGTTTTTTAAAATCGTCACGTTCAAGCATTCTGGCCACAGTCTGCTTTGCGGCAAGACGTATGACATCCTCCAGCGACATGTTATTTAGCCATTCACTGTTAAATGCAATTTTGGTTTTTTCAGGGTCCAATATTTTGAATGCCTGTTCCTGATAGGATTTTGCATTCTCGATGACTTCATCCTTTGTCATATGTTTTCTTGTTTGAGACTTGCCGGTAGGGTCACCAATCATGCCGGTAAAATCACCTATGAGAAAAATAATTTCATGGCCCAAATCCTGGAATTGCCTCATTTTGTGAATTAAAACTGTGTGCCCTAGATGAATATCGGGAGCAGTGGGATCAAAGCCGGCCTTAATCTTCAGGGGTCGGCCTTCCTTGATTGACTTCTTCAGCTTTTCTTCCATCTCTTTTTCAGGAAGAATCTCGGCAACACCTCTTCCGATTATTCTTAGCTGTTCTTCTACGCTAACCATTTAACGGCTCTTTAACCCTTTTTATGGACAAACATTTGCCATCAGTACTATTAATTTCAAGGACAACTCCCTGAAGTTCTATGTCGTTGTTAGCTGTTTCAAATTTGGCAGGCATGCCAGTCAAAAATTTCAAAATGGGCTCTTCAGCTTTTACACCAATGACTGAATCAGTGCCACCCGTCATACCGACATCAGTAATGTAACCTGTAGCTTTTGATGAAACTTTTTCATCAGCCGTCTGAATATGTGTGTGCGTACCCACTACACAACTGACTTTCCCATCCAGGAAAAGCCCCATTGCTCTTTTTTCAGATGTTGCCTCTGCGTGGAAATCTACAAGGATCGCCTTCGTTTCGGTCTTTACTGCCTCAATCTCTTTTTCCAAATATTTGAAAGGACAATCGATAGGGGCCATAAAAACTCTGCCCGAGGCATTGATAACAGATAATCTTTCACCAACTGGCGTTTCAAGAAGGTAGCTGCCCTTTCCAGGATTACCGGCAGGATAATTGCCCGGCCTAATAAGAGGCGCTCCGCAATCAAGGTAAGGATAAATCTCCTTTTTATCCCAGATATGATTGCCCGAAGTTATGAGGTCCACCTCATAACTGAAAAGTTCTTCCGCCAGTTTCGGGATGATTCCAAATCCGCCTGCGGCGTTTTCACCATTGGCAATGACGATATCAATGCTGTGTTTATTTTTCAACCCGGGAACAAGTTCTTTAACGGCTCGTCGTCCGGCCTTACCAATAATATCTCCTATAAAAAGTACTTTCATAAGAGACTATCTGGCATACTCTACGGCTCGTGTCTCACGGATGACATTGATTTTAATCTGCCCGGGGTATGAGAGATCCTTTTCTACTTTTTTTGATATGTCTCTGGCAAGAACAACCATAGCCTCATCAGAGATCTTGTCATGCTCCACCATAATCCTTAACTCCCGACCAGCCTGAACAGCATAGGTCTTTTCAATACCATCAAATGACTTGACAATATGCTCAAGATCCTCAAGCCTTTTCACATAGGTCTCCATCATCTCCCTTCTCACGCCGGGTCTTGCAGCTGAAATGGCATCAGCAGCGGCCACCAGACAGGCAAGAACAGTTTCCGGCTTTTCCTCTTCATGATGCGCCGCAATAGCATGAACTACACGTGGAGATTCACCATATTTTTTGGCAAGGTTAGCGCCTATTATTGCATGGGAGCCTTCCACCTCATGGTCAATAGCCTTACCTAGATCATGAAGCAAGCCGGCGCGCTTAGCCTGTTTCTGGTTAATACCGAGTTCCGCAGCCATTGCACCGCAAAGAAAAGCAACCTCAACGGAGTGTTGTAAAACATTCTGTGAATAGCTGGTCCTGTACTTTAACCGCCCAAGCGTCATAATTAATTCCGGGTGGATCCCATGAACACCGACATCAAAGGTCGCCGCCTCACCCGCTTCTTTCATTATGGCGTTAACTTCTTTTTCTGATTTTTTTACGACCTCTTCAATCCGCGTTGGGTGAATTCTGCCATCAGCCATCAATTTTTCCAGAGAAAGTCTTGCGACTTCCCTTCTTACCGCATTAAAACCTGAGAGGATAACAGCATCAGGGGTATCATCGACAATAATGTCTATACCTGTGGCCGCCTCAAGAGCCCTGATATTTCTACCTTCTCTACCGATAATTCTACCCTTCATATCATCACTGGGCAGGTTGACGACAGAGACTGTCCTTTCGGCGACAAATTCACCACTATACCGTTGGATTGCAAGCGCAATCAAATGCTTGGCCTTTTTCTCAGCCGTTTCTTTGGCCTCCTCTTCTATCGCTTTAATCATCTTTGCTGCATCGTGTTTCGCTTCACTCTCCATTAGTGCAATTAGCTCTTCTTTGGCCTCTTCGGCACTCAGGTTTGCGATACTTTCAAGTTTTTTCACATGCTTGTCAATGAGTTCTTTATATTCCTCTTCCATCTTTCTTGTGGACTCAATTCTCTGATCAACTTCTTTCTCACGAGCTATTATGTCAGATTCTTTTTTATCCAGAACATCGGTTTTCTTCTCGAGGTTTTCCTCTTTTTGCATCAATCTGTTTTCAAGTCGTTGAAGATCTTTTCTTCTTTCTTTATTCTCCTTTTCAAACTGAGCCTTGGTTTGGAGAAGAAGATCTTTGGCTTGAAGCTCAGCCTCTTTTGTTATATTTTCTCCTTCTTTACTTGCATCTTTAATAATTTTTTTTGCTGACTCCTCCGCTTCCATTAAGATCGACTCCGAAGATTTCTTCTTTAGAAGAAAACCTACGCCAAAACCAAGGATGAGGGCAACTATACCAATAATAGCTGAAATCACTGTATTACTCACTTATAGACCTCCTACACCACTTCAAATGTTAAGTGTATCAATAATTCTTTCTTCCGTGATGATTGTTCCCATAACAACATCATGGTTTTCCGCAGGGACACTATCTATCAGCTGAAATTCATAGGCCAATGCAACGACACTATCTCTCGAAACAGATTGGAGCGCCCTATCATAGTAGCCCTTTCCCATGCCAAGACGATTGCCACTTAAATCAAAAGCCACGCCGGGCACAACAAAGAGATCAATATTTTCTTCTGCAAAATAACCGCTATTAGTCTGCTTCTGCTCCGGCTCCTTTAAACCATATGAGTTTGTCACAAGGTCATCCTTTGCTGAGATGGCAATGAAATGCATGCGATAATCTTCCATACTTACTTTTGGCATAACAACTTTTTTGCCGTCAAAGAGAGCCCTCTCTATAAGCCGTTCTGTCTTAACCTCTCCTCTGAAACTGCTATACAATGCTATAACATTAGCTTCTTTATAGCGGGGGGTAAGAAGAAGTTTTTGCTGGATGGCAAGGTTTTTTTCAATAGATTTCTCATCTGATATGGAACAACGTTTTTCCAGCATACATCGTCTGATGTCAGCTTTATCCATGGGAATCTACTCTTTGGGGAGGAAAGGGAAGGACCTGCTAGAATGTATTTGCGGAAAACCTGAGTGTATTATATGGGTATTAACTTACTTAAATATAAGAAAAAAATTCATAAAACACTTAACTGTCTTATCTCGACTATACTCTATATTAAAAACATTTTAGTAATCAAAACTGTTTAAATGTCACAAAGCAGTTATATCCAAATCTTATAACACCCAATAAAAACAACTAATTTTCCCAAAAAAACATTCATCATGATGAACTGATATTAACAGCTCCCCCGCAGGTGCCGTGTGGCAATAATGAATCTGAACCTATTACTCCTAGGTGGGTGTCATATAACTGCTTTTGGCTTTTCCATAAATAGAACATGCCAGCCACAGACAGGGACAACTCCCGTTCAAATTCGCATTGGCTCAAGATATTGTTACCATCACAAACATAGCAGGGGAACCAAGTCATTCCTCCTCAAACCTATTTATGTTCAAACATCTCCAGCACATTGGAAGAGATTGAATCCACCTCTTCCTCTAATTTTTTCAATTCAGCCTTTACTTTTAAATTTTCGTTTGCCATCTGAAATGCAGTATAAAGCAACAACCTGTGAGATCCTGCAACGCCGGTGGCCTCTTTGACTTGCTCAATCCTTTCCTCCAGATAGGAAGCGACTTTTTTTACGCTCTCTTCACCCTCACCACTCTTAACAGCAAGACTTTGCCCTAAGATTTCAAATTCGACAAGATTTCCCAAGCCCTTTCTCCACAAGACAAGATGACTCAAACTGTAAGATTTTCAGAGCTTTTCTGATGCAATCTATACGTTTCAGAATAGTCTTGTCATTATTAAATGTCAAGGTAATT
>JADFVM010000348.1 GCA_015222555.1 Pseudomonadota bacterium | reverse complement strand
GCTGATGTCACCCCACCTTAGTCCTCCCCCGTCAAGGGGGAGGAGATAATATTAGAAAATTAGATGCCCCGCCTTGTAGGCGGAGAGCTTCACTCCTCATGCTATCACTCACGGTGATATCCTCGCTTAGCTCTTACTTTTTAACTCCGGGAATCGAGTTCAAGCCCTCAGCCGGGTCTCCCCGGTCTTTCAAGGCAAGCGCCAAAATCCCTCTTCAGTGAGGAGACTTCTTTACCTCTTTGACAGATTAAACTACAGGTGGTATTATTGCTTGAGATCCAACACCTTAATATTAAATTCTTTATGAGCAATAAACTGAAAATTGGAATCCTTGCCACCTCCATTATTTTTATCACCTTGCTGCATAATATCAGCAGCATGGAAGGTCCCTTATTTCTTAACATCTATCAGCGGCTCTATTACATTCCGATTGTACTGGCAGCTTATTGGTTTGGACTCAAAGGCGCACTCATTACTTCCATTATCTCGACTTTTTCCTATCCTCATCATGGGCATTATCACTGGCCGGACAAGCCATTTTATACGATGAACCAGTATGCCGAGATGATGATGTTCAATCTGATAGGCATTGTAACAGGCATCCTTTCTGATCTTGAGACAAGGCAGCGCAAAAAATATGAGGAAGCATCGTCTGAACTCAAGGAGGCTTATCAAAAACTTCAGGACTCCTTTGAGCAGGTCAGGCGGTCAGACAGGCTCTCGGCCCTTGGTGAACTTTCTGCTGCAATGGCCCATGAGATCAGGAATCCTCTCGGTTCCATCAAGGGAGGAATAGAGATTATTGAAGAGGATTTTGACAAGAGCAGTCAAAAGTTTGAGTTTATCCAGATTATTAAAAAAGAAATCAGCCGGCTTGACAAAAAGATAACGGAATTCCTCCATTACGCCAGGCCCATTCCCCCGCAAAAGAGGAATAGCAACATTAATGACATTATCTATTCCGTTGTAAGGCTCGTTGAAAAGCGGGCGGAACAGCAGGGGGTCAAGGTCGTTGCAGAACTGGACGAGGCGATGCCCGAAACGATGATGGATTCCGAACAGATCAAACAGGCGCTTTTAAACATCATCCTGAACGGTATCCAGGCCATCCCGGCAAGCGGTGTTGTGACGGTAAAAAGCTGGTTTGAAAACCTTACGGTCTGTGTCTCTGTCAGGGACACAGGAAAGGGGATCCCGAAGGGAGAGCGGGAAAAACTCTTTGATCCTTTCTTTACGACGAAAGAAGAAGGAACAGGCCTTGGTCTTTCCATTACTTACCAGATACTAAAAGCGCACGGAGGCGACATTATCGCTTCAGAGCCGAAAGAGGGAGGCGGTGAATTTATTGTTTATCTCCCCAAAGAGGAGCAACAGATATGAAAAACAAAACAGTATTAATTGTTGATGATGACGAAAGTCTCAGACGAATCCTTGAATATAACATTTCTGATGCAGGGTATTCAGTTATCACCTCAGGTAGTGGTGAAGATGGCCTCGAGATATTCAAAAAAGGCGGAATAGACCTCGTCATAACAGACCTTCAGATGCCCGCTATGGGCGGTATTGAGCTGATCCGAAACATCCGGTCCCTCTCCCCCAATGCACTGGTCATTGTCATCACAGCCTTTGGAACGGTTGATACGGCCGTTGATTCGATGAAACTCGGCGCCTTCGACTACATAACCAAACCTTTCAACCGGGAAGAGCTTAAGATGGTTGTCAAAAAGGCACTGGAAGTGGGAGATCTGATGCTGGAGAACCGTTACCTGAAAGAGATGGTAAAGGAAAAATACAGCTTTGAAAATATGATCGGCAGCTCACCCAAAATGGTAGAAATCTACAAGCTCGCCTCACATGTTGCCAGATCTGATGCAACGGTCCTTATCCTTGGAGAAAGCGGAACAGGTAAAGAGCTGCTGGCAAGAGGAATTCATTTTAATTCCCTTCGCAAAGATCAGCCCTTTGTTACCATTAATTGCGGGGCGCTTCCGGAAAACCTGATCGAATCAGAACTGTTTGGGCATAAAAAAGGGGCTTTCACCGGAGCCTTTGCCGACAAAAAAGGAAAATTTGAAGTTGCCGACGGGGGAACGCTCTTCCTCGATGAAATTGGTGAGCTTCAACCTCATCTTCAGGTAAAACTCCTCCGTGTCCTTCAGGATGGCATTGTCGACAAGCTTGGCGGAATCGGGCCGCTCAAGGTGGATGTAAGAATAGTTGCTGCCACAAACCGGCAGATTGAAGAAGAAGTAGAAAAGGGGAATTTCAGGGAAGACCTTTACTACAGGCTTTGTGTTGTCCCCATAAAGATTCCTCCTTTAAGGGAAAGAAAGGATGATATCCCCGTTATGGTGGAACATTTTCTTAAAAAGAGTGCAGAAAAATTAAAGTCACCCAAAATCAATATTGAGAAGAGCACACTAAAGCAACTTATTAATCACAACTGGCCCGGCAATGTTAGGGAGCTGGAAAACAATATCGAAAGGATGGTGGTAATCAACCAGACGGGAATCATTGCCGACGAGGATCTTCCCGACACAATAAAATCTCAATCAAAAAAAATCGGAAAGGCATTGATTGATCTTCCTGAAGAGGGCATCAAACTTGATGAACTGGAAAAAGAGCTGATCCAGAAGGCCTTTGAAAAGTGCAAAGGAAACCAGAGTAAAACGGCTCGTTATCTGGGAATAACGAGAAATACACTATTGTATCGCTTTGAAAAGTTTGGGATTAATAAACATCTTTGAGAGTAAAGTATGCTCCCTCTGAGATACTAGAGTTATTGTTTAGTACACTTATGCTCAACAAAAAATCAATTCAAAATTAATGATTATCAGTTGAATTTAGTATTAGAGGAAGGACCTACAAAATCACACTTTCAGTAAGCAATCGTTGCAATATGGGTGAGTTCCTGAAATTTTACGACTTTTTTACAGGGGATAAGACTTCCACCTGCAAGCAATCAGAGTTGACAATTGCATGATTTGAGAATTAGAGCTTGAAAGTTAGGAGTATTGCTTCAAAGACAACGATGAGTCAGTTAAATCTCCCATTCCCTCGTAAATAGGGTGTAAGCTGATTTTTTTGACTCCTCATAAGCAATCCTGATCATTGCTAGATCAATCCCATCAGGCGGAGCCTCCAGTAGGGCTTTGAAAAAGCGGGTGTAGAAATCATCGGGGAAAACCTGGATAATGATTCGTATCTTTTTCCCCCGCTCAACGGGTACCCAGTCAAAGTCTGCCCGATACTCCCCGCCAGGAGGTATTCGGCTGTCATAATATTCCTCCGTAAGGTCGAGCGTTACCCCCCATCCGAGCTGATCTTCATCCACCGTTCGTTGGATTTCCTCTCCACTTTCATCCAGTACGGCTCCCCTGAGTGTTATCCGGGGAGTGACATAGGTGGGAAAATTATGGCCCACCCCGATATTGCTCAATGTCACTGTGACTCTGTTCTCTTTCTTTACTGCATCAATGCTGATACCCTTTCTGACCATGTCAGGGTCATGGATCCCTGGCCAGGTATGCTCCCGGTTGGGCATGTGGCAGTTAGGGCAATGAATACCCTTTTCGGGGTAGCTGCTCTTCAGCCACTCCCCGTAAGTGTCCTGAAGGAGCTTTCCCGCCACCCGGTTGTCTCCGGGGCCAAACTGGTGGCAGGGGCGACAGAATTTTGAATCTCCGAAACGAGCGACTTCGACAAACCCGTTATGAGGCAGATTCTCCATACGCTCTTTGCCTGGTGTAGGACCATAACGGAGATGCCGTCGAACGTGGCAGGCGGCGCATGTTATTCCTCGTCCTTTCAGTGTTGGATCATAGTCCCTATTATTGACCAGGCTCCCATCTGGCAGTTCGTGCAGTGGCGATTGCTCCGCCAGAGGCGCATGGCACTGCATGCAGAGCATTATTCCTTCTTCGTCAAGCCATGGAGCATGGAGCTGGCCTGACACGCCCGCGCCCATGGCCCTGCTGTGGCGAGATTTTTTCCATTCTCTGTACGGCACCTCGTGGCATTGCCCACAGTCTTCGGGTTGAAGGGATGCTTCTAATTCAGAATATGATTCAGGGGCAGTCCCCTGGGGGCCAAGGGGAAAAGCCCAGTGTCTGTCAAAGGAAAAAGTGGCAGCCCAGACATTGACCGAAGGGGCTGCCGTTAAGAGAAGAAGGGTGATAAGGTATGACTGATATGACCTGCGCACTACTTTCTGCAGGGATTACAGGGGTTGCATGGATTTTTCATCTTCTTGCTGCAGGGATTACAAACATTTTTAGTGCCACTGTAGGACTTGATGTACTCCTGGTAATAGACGGCCATAGCGGTCATTTTAATGGAGTCCCAGGGGAGTGGCTCTGTTTCCATCGGGTTCATCATGCAGTAGTTGATCATCTGGTCCAGTGTGACCATCCTGTCCGGCATTCCAACGTAATGAGGGAAGGGGCCAACCTTGTCCAGATTGAGGCTTTCATGGCCAGCATGGCAACTCATGCAACTGAGACCGCTTTTCCCCAGTTCATTGTCGCTCCAGAGTTTCTCACCCGTACTGACGAGCTTTGAATAATCTTTCGCTTTCTTTTTACTGCATGGATTACACACATTTTTTGCCTTCTCAGCGCAGGGATTGCATGGATTTTTTAAAGCCTCCTTTTTCCCGCACGGATTGGATACATTCTTTCCCCATTCGGCATGAGCTAAGGGTGTAATAACGAGTTCCGCCATAAACGTGGCAAGCACAACCAGATTTCTTTTACTCTTTTTCATAACCTCTGCCTCCTGTTAAAAAGTTATCACTTCTTTGAAAGCTTACCATGCGATGCCGAAATGGCAAGCAGGGCTCCAATTTATCATGTGCCTCCTTCATTACTTTCTGAATTACCCACTTTTTGACTGCCATGCTTGCTGCGGAATTTTTCACTTTTTTTAAGCACAATACACACTCCTTCTTTGAGGGATTCAGTTTTGTTTTTTTTCGGGGATTTCTCAGCAGGACATCTCATGACTACAGACTAGCTCATGTGAATGATATAAATATGTAATGGAGATTACAAAAATTGAAAAAAATGTTTTTTTTTGATAGGTATATAATTTCAGAAGAAAAGAGACGGGAGAGGAAAAGAGGGCAGTGGGGATCAGAGGGTTCTTTTTGAAGGGAGTATAAATTTCCTTCCCTCCATCAGGATTTCACCGCTATCTTTAAGACTATTCAATTCAAGTGTTACGGTTTCTCTTGCCGCACCGATAAGATTGGCAATCTCTTGATGCGATAATTTTACGGTTATTAAAATTCCGTCCTGGACCGGTACGCCATATTTCATTCCTAAATCTTGCAGGGTAGCCATAACCCTTGAGTGAACATCTTGAAAAATCATACTCTCAAAACGATTTTCAATTCTTTTCAGCCTTCCACCAATCCACTTCGTGATTTTAAAAGAAAGAGCCGGTCTTTTACTGACAAAGTCTTCAAAATTCTTCCTGCTGATGGCACAGATATAAGAATCTTCCAATGCTTCAGCACATGTTTCACGTTCCTCTTCGCCTGCAAGAACCAGTTCCCCGAAAAAATCTCCGGGATCAAGCATATCAATGGTTAACTCTCTGCCCTCTTCAGAGAAGCGACTTATTTTGATTCGACCTTCTTTTAGTATATAAATAGTCTCGGCTTTATCGCCTGCAGAGAATACAAACTCTTTTTTTCCAATCCTGGTCTCCTTCAGCATTGGCATAATTTCCATTTTGTCTTTTTCCGGAAGGTCGTGAAATAGCCTGTTCGTGCTTAAATACCAGAATTTAGTTTGCCCCATAGCAAATCTCCATCAGAGGTCTAACCATTAGCGTTTTATCTATAGTGCCGGCGGCATTACAGATAACTATTTAATCAATATTTGTCCTTATGGCAGCCGATAATTAATGTAAACCTTTGCCCAACCCTGGTGTTTTGAGAGTCTCAACAG
>JADFVM010000347.1 GCA_015222555.1 Pseudomonadota bacterium | reverse complement strand
GGCGAGCAATTGCTGCATAAAAAGGCGTTTTACGAAAATACGGTTAAAGCATTAACGGAACTTGAAGTTTATTCGCTCAATGTAAAGAGGTTTGAGGAGTTGGCAGAAAAGTAAGGGAGATAATGAGATTGCTTCGTCGGCTTTTGCCTCCTCGCAAAGGCCCTTAATTCCGCCTGGCCCTAATCCACTAGCCCTTTTCCCCCTTAATGTATTACTTTAAGTTTTTTATGCCGACTACCTATTAAATTCATCGTAAAGACTTTTGAATCCATCCTCAACTCTACAGCCGTTCCAAGTAGCCCTCAGCATGTAAGTTCTTTGCTTACGCGCCTACACCTAAGAAAGACACCTGTTTTACTTTAAATTTAGGTGTTTTGAGTTTTTTTGGGCCTCATGCTGTGGGACGATTTAGATATGGCAGGATTTTCAATACCGGTATAAAAGCAAATTACTTCTTCTTTAATAAATCATCCAGGGCATCTAAAAGTAGCTTCGGTGATAACGGTTTTTTAAGAATTACATCGGCCCCTTCTGCCCAAAGTCTGTCCTCATCTTCTTCGGTTGTTAGGGCGATAATTCTGATATGTTTAGTTTTTTCATCCGACCTGATCTGATTGAGAATCTGATGACCGTCTCCAGCAGTGAGTTGAATGTCGACAACAATAAAGTCGGGCAATTCCCTTATTACGGACTTTTCTAAATCCTCACCGCCCATAAGTCCCATGACTCTGAAGTCACGCCCTTTAAGCGCCTCCGAGAGTCTATACATGACGTCCGGATCACTTTCAACGATGAAGACATAGGGTGTTTCAGCAAAGGTGCCTCCTTCTGTCATGACTAAATGATCACTCCCATTCTATTGTGGCTGGCGGTTTTGATGATATATCATAGACAACCCGGTTAACGCCTCTTACTTCATTGATGATTCTATTGGAAATTCTCCCCAACAGGTCATAGGGTAGATGAACCCAGTCTGCCGTCATGCCGTCCAGTGAATTAACGGCTCTCAATGCAATGGTATCTTCATAGGTCCTTTCATCGCCCATGACCCCCACGGATTGAACGGGCAGCAAAACGGCAAAGGATTGCCAGATTGAATCATACAAGCCGGCTGCCTTGATCTCTTCCAGGACGATGACATCGGCTTCTCTTAAAATTTTCAAACGCTCTTCCGTCACCTCGCCGATGATGCGGATTGCCAGGCCAGGCCCGGGGAAAGGCTGCCTGCCTATGATCTCTTCCGGCATACCCAGTTCGCGCCCCAGCTCCCGCACTTCATCCTTGAAGAGCTCTCTCATGGGCTCAACAAGATCAAAATTCATCTTTTCCAGCAGCCCCCCCACGTTATGATGGCTTTTAATAGTGGCAGAAGGGCCTTTGAAGGAAACACTCTCAATCACATCGGGATAAAGGGTGCCCTGGGCAAGAAAGCTGACGTCCTTAAATTTTTCTGCCTCTTCTTCAAAGACATAAATAAACTCATTGCCGATAATTTTTCTCTTTTGTTCGGGATCGGTAACCCCTTTCAGTTTTTCATGAAAACGTGAGGCGGCATCGACGACGGTAAGATTAATATGATAATGCTTTCTGAAGACTTCCTCAACTTTTCCCTTCTCTCCTTTTCTTAAAAGACCGTTATCTACAAAAATGCAGTTCAGCTGGTCCCCTATGGCCTTGTGAATAAGAACGGCCGTAACGGCAGAATCGACGCCGCCTGAGAGACCGCAGATAACGCCCTTTTCTCCCACCTTTTTTTTGATCTCTTTGCAGTTGGTTTCAATAAAGGAACCCATGGTCCAGTCGCCCTTACAATCGCAAATATTATAAACAAAATTTCTTAAAATCGTCAAACCGATAGGTGTATGAACAACTTCGGGGTGAAATTGAATGGCATAAAACTTCTCTTTTGAGTTACTCATAGCCGCAACGGGGGAATTGTGCGTATGTCCTATGGGTTCAAAACCCGAAGGGAGTGATTCAATCCGGTCACCATGGCTCATCCATACGGTATGATGATCCTCCAAACCTGAAAAGAGATCTGTAAAATCATCAATGTAGAGCTGTGCTCTGCCATATTCCCTTTTGCTCGCTCCCGCCACCTCACCGCCCATGAGTTTAGTCATCAACTGCATGCCGTAACAGATGCCTAAAACGGGCAATCCAAGATCAAAGACTCTGCCATCAACAATAGGCGCATCCTTGTCATGAACTGTAGAAGGGCCGCCGGAGAGGATGATCCCTTTCGGGCTCATGGCCTTAATCGCTTCCAGTTTGATGTTATAGGGGTGTATTTCACAATAAACATGGCTTTCCCTGATCCGCCTTGCGATTAACTGGGTATACTGGGAACCAAAATCAAGGATGAGGATCATAGTGGAATGGATGTCTGACATTAACTGGTAACTCCTTTATGATATAAAAAACAAGTTTGTCCTTTCCAGGGAAATTGCCTGAAGTTCAGAAATATACATTATAGGCGAGAAGAGATAAAAATCAATGAAAATGAGAATCTCAATAGAGAAATAGATGGATCAAGAAATTGAGATAGGCGCTGCACCTTGAGCGAGGGATTTATGGCCTGAGGGTTTACAACGACACATCAAAAGATTAAAGATACCTGAAATTTGTATTGATATCCCGCTCGATACCTAAACCCTTCCCCCGTTCACAAAGATCCTGGATCGTAATAGAATCAAAAAAAGATGAAATCTGGCCGTTAAGTTCATTCCAGATGGGTGCCGTAACGCACTGTTTTTTAATGCTGCATTCATCGACATTGTCCGTTGTTGCAGATTTACAGCTCACAAGCTCAATGTTCCCCTCGATGGCCCTGATAATATCGCCCAGGGAAATTTGTGACGGTTCATTTGCCAGTAAATACCCGCCATTGGGCCCTCTCATGGTTTTTATGATGCCATACTTCTTGAATTTGATAAAAATCTGCTCAATATATCGAGGAGAAATTCCCTGCCTCCGGGCAATATCCTTTACCTTTGCCGGCATCCCGGAGGAGTGATAGGCGATATCAAATATGGCTCTCACACCATAAGTTATTTTTGTAGACAGTTTCATTTATTTTAATTTATTACGCAGTTCCTGACGTTCTATAACTATAAATTATCATAAAGGGCATTAACAGTCAAAATGATGCCGTAAAGAAACTTTAATCGATAAATCAATTATATCTTTTTGACGAAGATTTCCCTGGCAATATCGTAATCGATGGCTATACTCGTTTCGCCGACATCGATGACATAAGTGGGCTGTTTCTGGTGCAATTTGATCTCTGCGCCGGGGACAAGCCCCAGGGAACTTAACCTGTCGAGCCTGTCATGATGCTTTGGCGTCATGAAAACAACCCTGCAACGGTCTCCGGGCATGAGTTCCGTCACAGTGAGGACGAGAGGTTTGATCTCCGTCGTAAATTTGCGGCAACAATCACCGTCGGGGATCGGCTCGCCGTGGGGACAAACCGGAGGATGACCAAGGAAGGTGCAGATGCTGTCTGTCGCCTCTTCACTCAAGATATGCTCGAATTCGCAGGCCGTACTCTCCCATTCCTTCTGATCAAGCTCAAAGACATTTGATAATAGCCACTCGGCAAGTCTGCAGCGCCTTACCACCCCCCTTCCCGCAACATCACCGACTTCTGTCAAATAAACAACCTCATTTTTAACTTCGATGAGATTGTCTTTTACCATGCCGTCAATGTAATCGGCAGCATTATCAACTTGGACCTCCTTCAGCACTCTATCGAGGTGCGGGGTCTCATCCCTGTCTTTAAGTGTCCAGATATACTCCAGTATTTCTTCTACATTTTTTTCCAATGTCGCTCTCCCGTCAATTAATTATATCACCACTCAAAAATGCCTTTTAAAGTACACATTAAAAGGCTTCTTATCTTTCCCCTTTAACAATCCAAAACGCAGTCATTACTGTAAAGGCACATAATTGGAAGACACTTTTCTGTTATTGCGTCTACAACTAGAACCTAATGGATATTTTTGAAGTAACCCCTCCCAACCTCCTCCTTATTCCAAGAGGAGGAGGTTTATCTCCCTCCACTTAGCTCATATCTAAAAGCTGGCGCCCGTTATTCTCAGGATAAAGTTCAGCAGCCCGCCTACCATAATGGCGAAGGGCAGAATAAAAGCAGTCATCCAGACAGCCACCATGAGGCCTCTTTCCTTGATTACCATGAAAAGGTTGGCAATGCAGGGGATGAAAAGGGTCATCGTAACCAGGCTGACAACTATCTGCACCGGATCCATGAGACCATCTTTCTGAAGTGCATAGAGCCCTGCCGCGCCGTAATCACGCCTCAAAAAGCCGATGAGAAAGGCCTCCGCCGCTTTTGGCGGAAGACCCAGCAGGGTGACCACAACAGGAGAGGCAGCCGCTTCAATGACTTTCAGTATATTCAGTTTATCGAGAGTAAAAAGGACAAAGGTTCCCAGGATAAAGAGAGGGACCGCTTCCCTGAGATACCAGTCGATCCTTGCAATTGTCTTAAAAAAGATATTTTTTGCCTGGGGAATCCTTATGGGAGGTAATTCATAAATAAAATCAGTGGCATCGCCTTTTATAACTTTTGACGCAAGGAAACCGACAAGGAAAAGGACACCTAGAATAACAGCAGCCCAGACGACAAAAGCACTAAAGGAAATGCCTCCCAGCATTCCAAGGATAACACCCAGCTGGGCAGAGCAGGGAACACCGAGGGCAAGTAAAAGAGTGACAATGACTCTGTCTTTCTTGCCATCCAGAATGCGTGTTGTCAGCGTTGCCATGGTATCACAACCGAGACCAAGCACCATGGGAAGGACGGCTTTGCCGTTCAAGCCCATGAGCCTGAAAATCTTGTTCACCATGACAGCCAGTCTCGGAAGATAGCCGGAGTCTTCGAGGATGCTGAAAGCGATAAAAAAGGTGCCCACAATGGGAAAGACAATGGCAACGGCATAGGACAGGGCCATGGTAATGAGGCCGTATTCACCAACGAGCAGGTCCTGCAATATTTCAAAGGGAATGATGGTATGAACAAGCTTGGTCGCCCAGGGATTGATAAAACGTCCGAAAAGCTCTGTTTCAAGGAAGTCCACCGATATGCCTGCACCAAAGTCACCAACAAAGAGATAGAGGAGGTAGAGGGTAACCAGAAGGAAAGGGATCCCCCAGAGAGGATGCATCATCATGCTGCCTAAAAAGTGAGAAAAACCGGATCGTTCCTTCTTGGATGTGCTATAGACATCATCGGTGATCCTTTCTGCCTCGGCCAGTCTTCTTCTGTTAATCACATAACCCAGCGATTGTCTGTAAGAGGTACAGACCTTTCGTCGTATTTCCTCGATTTTATTAATATTTTCATTGCTTACATTATCGTGAAGCCAGCCCGTTAGTGTTTCATCACCGGCAAGAAGCATCAATGCGATGGATCTTCCCGAAATGTTCGCCCGGGGAAGTAAAGGTTCCATCTCCCGGATTCCTTTTTCGATTTCTTCGTCATATTTCACATTACAGACAGACTGTTTAAGTGACTCTATGCCCTCTTCAACCTTGTCCAGGCCTTCACGCCTTGTGGCGACGGTAGACATGACGTCCACGCCCAGAGTAGAAGATAATTTCCCTATATCTATTTTTATTCCCCGCGATGTGACTTCATCGTAGAGGTTGAGTGCAATGAGAAAGGGAAGACCCATTTCCGCCAGTTGGAGAGAAATCAGCAGTGATCTTTTCAGATTTTTTGCATCGGCTACTTGAACAACCCTTTCCTGCTTTTCGGTAAGGAGTATGTTTCTTGTCACCTCCTCATCTTCCGACATGGGTAGAAGAGAATTTACACCGGGTGTATCGAGAATAGAGTAGCTCTTCCCGTTCACGAGCGCCTTTCCTCTGGAAACCTCTACCGTCGTTCCAGGGTAATTTGAAACCGTTACATAACGCCCCGTCAGATAGCCAAAAATGACACTTTTACCTACATTCGGATTTCCTATGAGAAGGATCTTTGGTAATTGATCGTTCTTTTTTTCCTGTTTTTTGCCGTGGGCATGCATAAAATCCTATTCCTCAATTATCACCTAAATCCTGCAAGTAATCCGGGATTCGGCTGTCGATTCAGGCAGATAGGCTGTGTTAGCTTCACGATTTTCATGCTCAACGCAGCCCGCTGCGCCTGCGCTGAAAACCGCTTGCC
>JADFVM010000346.1 GCA_015222555.1 Pseudomonadota bacterium | reverse complement strand
GGCTGTACAGTGGAGGCCAATGAGTTTACCGCCGAACTTGACGCCTTTGAAAAGCTGGGGGCCGTGATCCTAGGGGTAAGCCGGGACTCAGCAGCAAGCCATCAGAAATTTATTTGTAAGCAGAATTTAAAAATTAAGCTCCTTACCGATGTCGATCATTCAGTGATGGAGGCCTATGGTGTCTGGCAGCTGAAGAAGTTGTACGGTAAAGAATCGTTAGGCGTCGTGAGAAGTACCTTTCTAATTGATCCCGAAGGCAAGATCGTCAGTAGCTGGTATAAGGTCAAGGTTAAAGGCCATGTTGAAGATGTGAAAAACCGTCTCGTTGAAATCCAAAAAGGGTAGAGCCAGACAGAAATTCACTTGACAGTTCAGCCGATATTGTATAGATTAGGCAATTCAAATTTTGGCTGTCATTTCAAAATGCCCAGGTAGCTCAGTCGGTAGAGCAGAGGACTGAAAATCCTCGTGTCGGCGGTTCAATTCCGTCCCTGGGCACCACTTCCCCATACAAATAAATTTCCTTTATCCCCAGCAAATGCCCGCAGTTTAGCGGCCTTTGAATTCATCTGACTTTTGCACTCCTCAATTCACGTCTCACAGGTGGCTCGGTCTCCATAAACACGGTGGGCTTCCATCGGGATTAATGATTCCGTCGTGACGTAACAAAAGTAGCTATAAACAGGCATATCTATCAAACCTGAAAAAGTAAGCATCAAAGGGTCAAAGAATTACGAATCAAGATCAGAAATGAGATGGGCACAAACAACGGAAGTCCTCCACCTGCCCCACAACATTTTAAAGGACAAAAATGCAATGGCTGCTACGCAAAAAAACAAACCGGACAATGATGTCAACAAATAAATAAAAATAAACTTTATTTCACTTGACAACCCCAATTTTTTAAACTATAAACATCATCATACACAATTTTCTGTTCCATTTGAGTTAACTGTTGATTCAAATGGAGCAGATATTGGAGCCTAAACAATAAAGGTATAAACAATAAACCTACTTCATTGCAGAGCTACTTAAAAAGGAGGTGGTCGTTTTATTCAGTTTTGAAAATTGCAGTATTTAAGTTAGGCATTTACTCGTCTAAAAAAAATAAAATAATATTATATAAAATTAAATAAAAGGAGGTAAAAGAAAATGAAATATCGCAATCCATTTTTAATTGGACTTGCACTGCTTGTAATGGCCGCTGGGCCGGCAGCTGCTGGCGAGAGGGACTGGCATACAACGGAAGCAGCGCCAGACGATGCTCCTCTCGAGGATCCAATGCTCATCTACAATGCAGGTGGTGTTGACGGAAAGGTGGCCATAATCGGTGTTCCCAGTTTTAGGACCTACAGACACATCTCTGTTGGTGTCGACCTTCACGAGCCGGTCTTCAGTGCGCCGACTAACGAAGGCACAAAAAACCTTGAGCCTGACGGTAAGTATCTATATGTCAATGACAAGGCGGCAAACACCATCGGTATTATCAACCTTCAGATGGGAACCCTGGAGAGATTGATTGCTATGCCTTTCCCCTTCGGTATCCACCACATAACTCTCGGGCCGAACGGTAAAACACTATACGCCACAGGAGAACTGACAGGGCAGATGGCCAAGGTTGACATTGCTACGGCCAAAACGCAGGTTATCCCCTGGGGGCCGGCGCCAAGTGCTCCTGACTATCTGGATATCAACAAGAAAGCAGGCGACAAAAACGCCAAGCAGTATCTCTTTTCAAACAACTACTATCACTCTACCGTTGGTGTCTTCAACCTGAATCCCTTCAAGCTTATCAAGGAGATTCCCGTTGGTAAGAACCCGCACGGTACCGATGCGGACCCTAAAGGTCGCTGGATCCAGGTCGCCGATAAGCTTTCGGCAACGATCACTATCATCGATGTGAAAAAGCTGGAAGTCAGAAAGGTCATCCCCGCCGGTGCAGGGCCTCTCCACAACACTTTCGATACAAAAGGGAAGTATGCCTATACAAGCTGCTTCGTCTCCGACAGTATCGTTAAGACTGATCTGGAATCACTGGAAATCGTGGATGAGTATCCGACGCATTACAGGACAGGACATATCGCTATCAGTCCGGATGACAAGTATGTCTTCGCTCTGAACAAGTTCTCTACCGGACTTTTCAGCAATACAGGCATTATGTGGCCTGTTAACCATGAGATGATCGACATTGATATGAAGAGTAAGACGTACGGTAAAACGCTGAAGATCACACCTGTTGACGGTGAACCTCACAACGCCAAGGTCATATTCGCCAGCAAGATCAAGAACTGGAATATGGGTCAGGCGCGAAAAGGTTCAAGAACACTCTTCGCCAACAAGGACAGGTCGCCATCCATTGAGCCCGCGCATTCTGCTGACTCAGTACATTACTATATCCCGATGGATAAAGGGAGACCAGGCGTCACAACGACGAAAGACGGTGTAAAAGAGATCCGGGTTAAGGCCTTCAGCTATGGTTACATCCCGAGACAGATCAGGGT
>JADFVM010000345.1 GCA_015222555.1 Pseudomonadota bacterium | reverse complement strand
GTGTGGAGTGGCTTTCCTCTGCCACCTTTGAAGCCTGCGCATCTTGCAGTATCTCTACTTCGCGTCCAGCAGGATCGGGAATCTTTTTCGATTTCGCATGAAGCAGTTCACGGATATTTATTTGTATCTCTGAATTCATTTCCCTTTTTTTGAATAGTGGACTTCTTCTCCAACACTCCTCGCAGAATTACATATAGAGCCGATGAATTTTTGCCTGGACCATGGGACTGAGGCTCAAGGACCACAATAATTATAACTTTGTATTTTCAGAATCCATCAACAGGCTAACCACAAGATTGGCCTGGTGATGGGCAGCAATACCTACCCGAGGAGCCATGAGTCCTCTGCCCGGTTCTGCTGCGGTAACTAAGTCACCCACCATGAAGAGCTTATCTCCAAGTTTTATGGTCTGAATACTGTTACTGTCTCCGTAGCCGGCCAGGCCCGAGGCCCCCACTATGTATGTTTCAGGCAAAAACTCGAGCATGGTTTGAATAAACATGGCCTTTGCTTCAGCCCGATCCAGGCACTCCACGACGATATCAGCTTTCTGAAAAATGCGCAGTATATTGTTTCTGTCCAATAATATCTTATGATTAATTACTTTAAGATACGGGTTAATGCCGGACAGGATCTGGGCCATGGCGTCGGTCTTGAAGGCTCCGATATGTTCAAGGGAGTATTGTTGCCGATTGAGATTGCTTGGCTCTACCAGATCGAAATCGGCTAAGATTAGTGTTCCCATGCCCATGCGGCCCAGCGCTATGGCCACGTTAGAACCGAGGCCTCCCAGACCCGCAATCCCGACCACAGCCCCTTTCATCCGTGCATGGACCCCTGGGGTATGACGTGCAACCATAAGGCTTTCCAATTCCTCTGGCCTGGGTGTCTCACCCCGGCGGATAAGGATCACCCTGTCCCCCTCTTTTAACTCGGTATCAGGTCCACAGGGAAAACCGTTGACCACCAGTACATCGGCACCGGGCTTTATTTGGTCTCTCAAATGCCCTATTGAGAGCCCGCCAGGAATGGACCTATCTTGCTCGTTGATTTGGATGCCAATCGTGCCGCCTTTCATAAATTAGCCTCCCATCATTGGCGGAAAAACATGAAAGACATCCCCTTCTTTCAGGACTCTTTCTTTATCGCCGTGACGGCCGTTTATCAGGAGTATCTTTACCTCCTTTTGAGGAAGATTTAGCATTTTCAGAGCCCGGCTCACTGTTGTTCCTTCCGGTATGTCCCATTTATCACCCTCCAAGTGCTTTTCGGAAGAAAGCACATAATGGCGAAGAGAAGAGAAGATTTTAATTTCTACAAGCATGATCTACCCCCTTTCAGTATGGCAAGCCCGTTAGCATTCCTATGACGCCTGGCCAAATAATTCATGAGTCAAAGCGTAAGCCCCTCAGCTTAACCACCAATGCTGGACATTTGGCGAACGCATTTTCGGGGACCGTATCTTTCAATCCCATGTTCCCTGGGTTTGTTCTTAATGGCCTGACGTATTAGGTTCAGGAGATGGGCATCCCCTTTATCCTCCCTCAAAGGTGTCTTAATGTCAATTTCTTGATCAGAAAAAAGACAACCTCTTAAATGTCCCTCTGCAGTCATTCGCAGTCGATTGCATTTCTTGCAAAAATGATTGCTTAAAGCGCCGATTAGCCCGATTTCCCCTTTGGCTCCTTCAATAACACACCTTTTGGCCGGGCCATCAAGGGCGTTGGAGCGTACGGGTCTGAGGTTTCCTAACGTTCCGATATACTCATGGATTTCTCTAGTTGAGACGAATTTCTGAGGACTCCAGCCATTGTTTTCGCCCACAGGCATAAACTCAATAAAGCGAATGTGATAAGGTTTTTCCAAAGTCAGGCGGGCAAAATCCAGGACCTCATCATCATTGATGCCTTTCATCACAACCACATTAATTTTAACAGGGTTGAATTCCAGGCGCTCTGCTTCCTGAATACCCTCCCACACCCGGTCAAAGTAGTCACGACCCGTAATTTGAAAAAACCGTTCGGCTTTAAGGGAATCCAGGCTTATGTTAATCCTACAGATGCCACAAGCCTTGATGTCAGCAGCCAGGTCCTTAAGCAGCACCCCGTTGGTAGTCAGCGTAATTTCCTTCAAAGCCTCAATCCTGCATAAACTTGTAAGAAAATTTATGAATCCTTTGCGAACTAACGGTTCCCCACCGGTCAATCTCACTTTACGAATGCCATTCTGTACGGAAAGGCGGACAAGGTGAAGGATCTCTTCATAAGTTAGGATTTCACTGTGTGGCAGGAAATTGATTCCTTCTTCCGGCATACAGTAAACGCATCTCAGATTACAACGGTCTGTGATGGAAAGGCGCAGGTAGTTGATGACGCGATTAGTCTTCTCAGTGGATTTTTCTGTTAGCATAAATATCCTTAAAAGTCAGTTGAAATATTTATCAAGTCCCATGTGCTGATGTAATTGTAGGAACTCACGCCTGCCCTTTTTTAATAGCAGGGAGAGATAAGTAAAGCCTTCGTATGGAAGGGCGTAACGTTCCAGGCCTGGCTCTGTGCAGCGGCGGCATTCAGCGAACTTACCAACGTTTTGGCGGAATTGGGAAGCCTTTTCTGAAAAAAAGAGATGCCTTAGCCGGGTCTCTTTTATGTTGCCCATGCTAATGTTGACAAGAGGGCACAAAAACAACTCGCCGGTACTTCGAACAAAAAAGTAGTTAAAACCGCATGAGCAGGGTTTTTTTGTCACCCCTTTTTTGAAAAACTCTACAAGTGTATCTCTATGATAACTCCAACGAAAGGCTTCACTCTCATAAAACTCGATCATCTCCT
>JADFVM010000051.1 GCA_015222555.1 Pseudomonadota bacterium | reverse complement strand
CTATCACATTATTTTTTTCTTTCAGAATAAAAATTCATTATGTTAAAGTAGTGAAATTATAATGAATTTGGTCGTATTTAGTATAAAGGATTTTTGAATGACAGAGCAGAAACTACTCATCTATAGTGAAGCACCTGATGCGGCAGGAAGGTTCAATGATTCCCTGCTGGAGAACTTTAAAGTTGTGAGCAGTTCCAAAATGCTGGACGCTGTTAACATCCTGAAGAACGAAGATATCGGGATGGTGCTTGCCGTCGGTGACTTTAACGATGCCGAGCAGGATGCCTTCAAGTCGATTGTTGAGCTTCTTAAGCCCGGTATTAATGTCATATTTATTCATCCCGGCGATGAAGCCAATGGTTATGTGACTCTAAGCGGTGACGATTTCTGCCGCTACCTCAGAGGATCAATTACCACAGAGTCAACCCTCAATGACCGGCTGGTGGTTTTCAAGGACTTTTTCATGTCCTTTGCCGACCGAATGCTTCAGATCTTCGGCGCCACAAACCGCTTTTTTTTCAACATGGATCACCTCATTGCCCACCTGTCGAAGAAAACTGCTCTTAAGCTGGGACTTGATGAAGAAGCGGCCGACAACATACAGATTGCTGCCCTGCTAAGAGACATCGGAATGTTGAGTATCCAGCAGCAACTGTTGGAAGAAAAACGCAAGTTTTCAAGCACAGAGCTGACATCTCTCAAGAAACATCCTCACAATACCGTTCAGATACTCAAGCAGGTCAGGTTTCCCTGGAACGTTGACTCTGCCATACTGCAGCATCATGAAAACTACGATGGAAGCGGCTATCCCAATGGCCTTAAGGGCAGGGATATCTGCCTGGGGGCCAGGATCATACATATGGCCGACTCCTACGCGGCAATGACGACACAAAGGCCGCATAGAATGGCGCTTAGTCATGAGGAAGCGAAGAATGAAATTATAAAGCACATTGGCACGCACTTTGATCCCGAAATTGCAGAAAAGTTTCTAACAGTCCTTGAGGAAGAAATAAGGCACGATGCGGACAAACGCTCAATCCTTGTTTTTGAGGCTAAACCCAACATTACTACGGTTATGAAACTTAGTGTAGAAATGAAAGATTTTAATGTTTTCCATGCGACAAACACCACTGAAATGATTGATAACGTGAAGCTCAAAATACCCGACCTTACAGTTGTAGATGTTGGAATGCTTGATAATGAAACTCTCATCAATTTTTTCAACACCATGTATGAAATGCCATCCTTCGAAAGTTGCCCCTTTATGTTTGTGCTGACAGTTCCCGATTTTCCTAGGCATTTTTCAGGCGAAAATGTCCGCTATATTAATATGCCTATCGATATGGGACGCCTCAGGGAGCAGATCAAGGAGCTTATTGGTGAAGAACTTGAAAAGCCGGTGGAAGAAGAAGGAGAAATTAAGGGCCTGAGAGGCAGTCTCGACGACTTTAACCTCACAGAAATTGTGCAGATTCTTCAGATGGGACTGAAGACTGCGAGGGTTGAACTTAAATGCAATGGCCACCTCGGCACACTACATATGCGAAGTGGAAGCATTATCCAGGCGTCCACAGGCGACTACGAAGGCCAGGAGGCTTTTTTCGAGATGATGGCCTGGCCTACGGGTGGTTTTCATATTCAACATGGTATTCAATCTGAAAAAAATAATATCAATTGCGAAACAACCTATCTACTGCTTGAATCTGCCAAGATAATAGACGATCGGAATCGCCTGCACTAAATAATGTTATCCCGCCTTAGTTACTTGATAGGAACAGGTTTGACGCGCCAGATATCCTTCGCATAATCTGCTATCGTTCTGTCACTTGAAAATTTCCCCATGTTAGCCACATTGATAATCGACTTTCTCGTCCAGCTGTCCACGTTTTTATATTCAGCATTCACTCTTTCCTGGCAGTTAACATAGTCCGCATAATCCGCCAGCAGAAAATACTTGTCCCCGTGATATAAGAGCGTGTCCCGGATCGGCTTGAAAAGATTAGGCGAAGAATGTGAGAAGAAACCGTCAGCGATCATATCGATGACCCTTTTAAGGTCTTCATTACCGTTATAGTATTCCATGGGATCATACCCGGTGGCCTGGAGTTTTTCTACTTCCGGGGCCTTGAGACCGAAGATAAATATATTGTCCTCACCCACCTCTTCCATGATCTCCACATTCGCACCATCAAGGGTTCCGATTGTAAGAGCCCCGTTTAAGGAAAATTTCATATTACCCGTACCGGACGCCTCCATTCCGGCCGTTGAGATCTGCTCCGACAGGTCCGTTGCCGGGATGATAATCTCAGCCAGAGAAACATTGTAGTTTGAAAGAAACATAACCTTCAGCTTGCCTTCGCAGTCAGGATCAAAGTTGATCATGTCTGCAACGGAATTCATGAGTTTAATGATCAACTTGGCCATAAAATAGGCCGGCGCCGACTTTCCTCCAAAGAGCACTGTTCTCGGTACGAATTCGGCCTTCGGGTTATCCTTTATCCTGTTATACATGGTAATGACATTAAGCACATTTAAAAGCTGACGTTTGTACTCATGCATCCTTTTAACCTGTGCGCAGAACATGGAATTAATATCAAGATCAACGCCTATCTTTTCTGTTACATAAGTAATCAATGTCTCTTTATTGGCTTTCTTGATTTTCTGCCATTCTTTCCTGAAAGATTCATCATCGGCAAGAGGTTCTATTTTTTTCAGTTCTTTAAGGTCTGTTATCCATTTATCCCCTATTTGATCAGAGATGAGACCGGAAAGACCGGGATTCGCTTTTTTAAGCCATCTCCTTTGCGTTATTCCATTAGTTTTGTTCTGAAACTTCTCGGGAGTTAATTCATAAAAATCTTTAAAAACACTTTCTTTTAAAATATTTGAATGAAGTGCGGCAACTCCGTTGATCGTGTGGCTTCCGATGATAGCCAGGTTTGCCATTCTCACCATCCTGCCGTTATTTTCTTCTATGACAGACATTCTGCTGAGGCGCTCAGTATCCCCAGGATATTTTACTTTGACCTCTTCCAGAAAGCGGTGGTTAATTTCATAGATAATCTGCATATGACGGGGGAACAGTTTTTCCATCAACTCTACAGGCCACTTTTCAAGCGCCTCGGGCAAGACGGTATGATTTGTATAAGCAATACTTTGTATTGTAATGTCCCATGCTCTGTCCCAGCCAATTTTTTCTTCATCCATAAGAATTCTCATCAGTTCCGGAATAGCAATAGCAGGATGGGTATCGTTAAGCTGCATGGCAACCTTTGTGGGAAAGGAATTAAAATTGGTGTGCGTTTTTTTATAGCGCCTGATAATGTCCTGAAGACTGGCTGCGACAAAAAAGTACTGCTGTTTCAGTCGCAACTCTTTTCCAACTTTCACCTGATCACTGGGATAAAGGACGCGCGATATGTTCTCACTATCATTTTTGTGCTGAACAGCGCCGATGTAGTCACCACTGTTAAAAAATTTAAGATCAAATGCCCGCGTAGACTTGGCAGCCCAAAGCCTCAGGTTATTCACCGTTTTATTGCCATAGCCAGGAATCGGCATGTCGTAGGCCATGGCCATTACGTCCTCCGTGTCAATCCACTCACTTCGGAGCCGGCAATTTTCATCCCGATATTGATTGACCCTTCCGTTAAATTTGACCCGGAACAACCGTTCCGGACGGGCAAACTCCCAGGGGTTGCCATGTCGCAACCAGTTGTCAGGCGTTTCTACCTGATAACCATCTATCAACTTCTGAAAAAAAATACCATACTCATAGCGGATGCCGTAACCATAACCGGGGATTCCCATGGTGGCCATGGAGTCAAGAAAACAGGCCGCAAGCCTGCCCAAACCACCATTTCCAAGACCGGCATCCCACTCAAGCTCTCTGAGCTCTTCCATGGAATAACCGAGTTCATGTATCGCCTGGTAGCACTCATCTAACAAATCAAGGTTGACAAGGCTGTTTCCCAGCGACCGCCCCATGAGAAACTCAAGGGACAAATAGTACACCCTTTTGGCATCCTCATCATAATAGGCCTGCTGTGTTTTTAACCAGCGTTCAATAAGATGATCCCTCACTACATTGGCAATAGCCATGAAGGCGTCCAATTTAGTCGCTGAGTATTCATCCTTAGCAAGGCTATATGTTACATGTGTCTTGAAGGCCTTTTTAAGGGACTCCACGTCTGTTTTACTGAAAAGTTCTTTCTTTTCACAGGAAAGATTCTTGTCATTTTCTGGCATTTTTTATCTCCTGGATGCATTACAAAAATTGATTTATATATATTGAAGAAATAACCAACCCCGCAGCAAGCTGACGGGGTATTTGCTTGTCATTCCGGGCATGACCCGGAATCCAGGTTTACAATAGGGCT
>JADFVM010000050.1 GCA_015222555.1 Pseudomonadota bacterium | reverse complement strand
TGGCTCGATGAGGATAGTGAAACAAAACTTATGGGCGCCGAGACCGATTATTACAACACTCTGGATAACCCATACAATGCAAAAAATGGTAAAATGGCCTCCCTACATGAGTTGCGACTCATCAAGGGCATGAATGAGTCCCTTTCAAAAAAGGCAGAGGATGCCGTGTTGGAGCCCTGGCTTTCCGTTTACGGCGATGGCAAGGTCAATATCAATACGGCGCCAGCTGAAGTTTTACTCTCTCTGGCCGATGAAATGGATGAGACGGTCGTTGAAACAATTATCGACTACCGTGAAGAAAACCCCTTTCTTAGTCGCGAGGACCTTAAAAAAGTGCCCCGTCTCGATGAAGAAACGAGGAAAGCCATTGCTTCAAAGGTTAAGGTGACAAGCAACTTTTTTTCAGTTAAAGTAAGAGGTATCGTGAAAGAGGTCTCTACCGATATTTATACCGTTGTCAGTCGCAAGAGTGGCAAAATCAAAATAATTTATTACGGTGAAATCTGAGTGATAAAAAAAGTCACAGGCATTGAGATAGGGGAAGACTCCATTAAAGTAGTGGCCCTGGCACAATCGGGCCGGCAGATTACTGTGAGCCGCTTTGCAGAATACCCCCTTAATGGAGAGGAGCCATGTCAGGTTTTAGCGAAGCTTGTCAAGGAAGAGATCATTAATAATAAGGTTGTTTATACGGGACTGCCTCTCGATCAGGTAATCCTCAGAGAAACGTCTCTCCCCTTTTCTGACAGGAAAAGGATCGACCGGACACTGATGCACTCTCTTTCTGACAGCATGCCATTTCTTGTGAATGATGCCGTCTACACATATCAGCTGATGGTGACTGCCGATAAACAAACAAAGGTAATCTCCTTTTTGACCCACAGGGAAAAACTGGAGACCTTTCGTCAGATTTTTTCTGAAGGGGGGTTGGGAGTCAGGGCAATTTCCGTAGACTCTGTGTCTATGGCAAAAGTGCTCGGTTCTTTATCCGGGGGTGAAAGTTCCTATATCTCACTACACCTCGATCTTAACAGGACGTCAATATCAATTGTTGAAGATAAAAAGGTTCTTTATGCGAGGAAACTTAATACAAAGGTAAACGATATCCTCATTGCCCTGGCAAAAGAGCTTAGTGTGAGTGAAGGGGAGGCCGGGAAAATTCTCTTCTCAGGTGTGGACAAAGAGCAAAGCAGTTATGATCTGGAGAAGGCAACGAAGATCGTAAAAACCCGTCTTGATCAACTCATCCGGGAGGTTGAGCTCTCCCTGAAGTCTTTCGGCCTTGGGCCTGAAAAGGAATACAATATCATAACGTCAGGAGAGGGTGCGGGTGTCAAAGGCCTGCTTGAGTATGTTCAGGCCGGAACAGGCTGCAGGATAACGTCAGCAGAGCTGGATGACAGTCTGGAAATTGACAACACTATAAACAAGGATGAACTGACAAAAAAGGGGATGGTTGCTTTGGGATATGCCCTGATGGGTATAGATGGTGCGACCATTAATTTTATTAAGGGAGAACTGCCTCTTTTTGCCTCACCCCTTTTCAAGTCATTTTACGGGCAGAGAAAACTGCTGGCTGTTGCTACGGCTATTGTTCTCATTCTCTATACCGTCAGTCTTCTCGTTGATGTGAATTTCCAGAAAAAGCGCTACCTTGGTTTGAAAGACCAGATCACATCCATTTTTAAGCTGACCCTTCCCGATGCAAGAGTCATCAGCGGAAAGGAAGAGGCCCTTCTGAATGCAGCGCTCAACACCCTGGATGAAAAGGCCTCTGTTTTGTCTGGCGGCACAAATGTGAAGGTCGTTGATATCCTGAGAGAGATTACCCGTGCGGCCCCTGAAAATGTGAGTTTCAACATAACCAGGATGAGAATAGGTAAGGATGGCATCAGGATTACAGGCGAAACGGCCAACTATGACGGCGTAGAAAAGATCAAGCAAAACCTGAAGAGGGTCAGTCTTTTCAGCTCTGTTGATGTGGGTGGGGCAAAGACAAGTAAGCTGCAAAATATTGTAGAGTTTCAATTGAATATAAAAATGACAAGGTAGCAGAACCACTACAGGCAACCTTCTTCAGCAAAGGAATAATGCCCCTTTTCTCCGATGATAAGGTGATCATGGACTTTAACCTGAATGGAGTGGGCGGCATCCTTCAGTATCCTAGTCAGTTCTTTATCTGCCCCTGAAGGGTCAGTGTGACCGCTGGGATGATTATGCACAAAAATCATGGAGGCAGCGCCGTGATGGAGAGCCCTTTCAATAACCTTGCGGGGGTAGACAGTCGTCTGGTCTATCGTCCCTTTGCAAAGAGACTCATCTTCGATGATTTCATTTTTCGAGTTGAGGAAAATGACTCTGAATTCTTCATCCTTTAAGCCTTTCATGGCTGCCCGGCAATAATCTATGAGTGCCGAAGGTGATGACACAACGCATCTGCCCCGGCTTTTTTCCTGAAGGTATTTTACCGTTGATTCCCTGACAAGCTTCAATGCAGAAACGGCACTTTGCCCCATGCCCTTAATTTTTATTAACTCGTCAGGGGAGGCGTCGAGAACGGATGCAAAGGAACCAAACTTCTCCAGCAGCTTCTTGGCCAGTGGTTTTACATCCTTACGGAGAATAGCCAGACTCAATATGAGCTCAATAGATTCATAATCGTTTAAGCTTTCCAGCCCGCCTTTAAGAAAGCGTTCCTTTAGTCTTTTTTTATGCCCCACATAATGGGGTTCTTCTTCAGTCAAGCGTAAGCTCCTCGTATTTTATGCACTGCGCATCAGCTACTTCGGCGTTTGTCAGTTTCCCCATGTAAGTATTTATCCCTTTCATGAGAGCCATATTTTCTGATGCTGCGCGCTTGATCCCCTTGTCTGCAATTTCCATTGCAAAGGGTAGCGTTGCATTGGTCAGGGCAAAGGTCGATGTCCTGGGGACGGCGCCCGGCATATTGGTGACACAGTAATGAGTGACGCGATCAACTTCAAAGACGGGCTCGGAATGGCAGGTGGGCCTGGATGTTTCAATACATCCCCCCTGATCGATAGCAACATCAACAATAACAGAGCCCCTTTTCATGAGGCTGAGCATATCCTTTGAGACAACCTTGGGCGCCCTGCCGCCCGGAATGAGGACTGCGCCGATGACAAGGTCGGCCATTTTGAGTTCTTCTTCGATGTTGTGCTGGTTTGACATGAGTGTATTGATCCTGCCGACAAAGATGTCTTCCAGGTAGGCAAGACGGTGCAGATTAATGTCGAGGAGCGTGACAGTTGCACCCAGGGCGGCAGCCACCCTGGCAGCATTACTGCCAACATTGCCGCCACCGAGGATGGTTACATGGCCGTGCTCGACGCCCGGCACACCGCCCAATAAAATACCGCGACCCCTTTCTTCTTTTTCCAGAAAGTGAGCGCCAACCTGAATAGACATCCTGCCCGCTACTTCACTCATGGGTGCCAGAAGGGGGAGGTACCCGTCATCAAGGCGGACCGTTTCATACCCAATTCCGATAACTTCTCTGCTCAGCAGCTCTTTAGTCAGTTCCGGCAGGGGGGCAAGGTGAAGGAAGGTATATAAAATAAGACCTTTTTTGAGAAAAGGATATTCCGATGAAAGTGGTTCCTTGACTTTTATGACCATATCGGCTTTGCCGTAAACCTCTTCAGCTGTCGGGAGGATAGTTGCCCCGGCCCTTACATATTCTTCATCGTAGATGTCACTGCCCAGCCCGGCACCTTTTTCTATAAAGACTTGATGGCCGGCAGCTGACAGGGATTTAACGCCTGCCGGTACGAGGCCGACCCTGAATTCCTTGTCCTTGATTTCTTTCGGAGTTCCGATGATCATATTTATTCCTCAGATTTTACTTGGTTTCCTGATTCTTATGTCATTCTGTGCACCCTAAAGGGCACTTGTGCTCTGTGAGTATAAACTTCGGCGAGAATCCAGGTCTTAAATCAACCTTTTTTGCCAGAGCATATACAACCGTTCCCTTTTTTGTAGTTTTTTATAAATACTTTTAAGCATCAAAAATATACTATAAAATTCTTTAGTATACTTTCGGCACCTAAAGTATACTAAAGAATGCCTTGGTATACTTTGTGCCAGGTTTTCGCTCATTGTTTAATCAACAAACAAATTGAGATATTTGGTAAAAGCAAACATTTTGTTCCTTTTGAAACCTGTTATTTCCTGAAGTATCCCCAGGTGTTCAAAATCTTTTACAAGCTCATTGGCTGGTCTCTTTGTAATACTAAGGTGCTTTGCAACATCGTTTACCTGAATCAGCGGCTTACTGTAAAGCAGCTCCAGCAACAACTTTCCTTTTTCAGCTTTTCTGTTTAGCGTTAGTATTTTGCCCTCTACCTCATTTCTAATACTCATAATTTCTTGAAATGTAAGCTTACCTTTGTCACTCGTTTTGACAATTGCTGTTAGAAAAAACTTGATCCAGTGGCCTAAATCGTTAGATGCTCTCACAACTGTCAAGGCGTCGTAATAAGCGCCTTTGTTTTTTTCAAGGTAATCAGAGAGATATAGGGAAGGCTTACTCAATAAGCCCTTGTTAACAAGGTAAAGTGTAATTAACAGTCTGCCGACCCGTCCATTGCCGTCAGAAAAAGGATGAATTGTTTCAAACTGATAATGACTAATTGCTATTCTTATCAAATGTGGTACGGCAATCTCGTCATTATGCCAGAATTTTTCCAGATCACTCATCAAGTCCTGTATCTCTGAGTCGTGCGGGGGTATGAATACCGCATCCTTTAGATTTGTCCCTCCAATCCAGTTTTGACTTGTGCGAAACTCACCGGGGGGCTTGTGCTCTCCCCTAACTCCTTGCATAACATGGTAGTGAGTTTTTCTCAACATCCGGTTAGATAACGGCATTTCATTAAGAGACTCCATAGCAAAATTCATTGCGGTGATATAATTGTGGACCTCTTGCCAGTCATCCCTTTTTTCAGGTGGGATATATTCCTTTTCCATCAACGCTTCGTCTATCTTTGTCTGTGTTCCCTCAATCCGGCTGGATGTACTCGCTTCCTTTACAATATGCATTCTGATAAAGAGGTCTACATTAGGGACGATTAAAGAAAAGGCATTCAACTCTGCTAGTGCTTGTGTAGCCTCTTCCAATAGCGTATTGATTTGAGGATCATTCCAGACCCATCCATGATTGATCATGGATGGGCTGAAACTCTCGTATTGATACTGTTTTTTCCAAACACCAGATTTGAACTCTTTGATGTTCATTTACTTCGTTTCCTCTTCTTTTTTAAAAGGTCGCTGTCACTCATTAGTAGAATTAAGTAAAGTATCCCGCGAATTACCCCGGAAAATGTTCTTGAACATATTCCCGTAATTGTTTTTCTGTCATATATAAACAACCTTATCACGGCTCATAGCGTCTTAAACTCCAGCCCCGTCCCTTCCGTCATTCCCGCGAAGGCGGGAATCCAGGTCTTAAATTAATCCTTTTTTGCCGGGTCTGAAATGGAATCGTCCTGTTTTTTCATCCTAAATTGGCAGTTTGCTTTCAAATAAGAAAAACCTATAAATACAACTAATTGCACATCTTCTCCTCAAGGGAAAAGTCCCTGTAGGCAAATAAGCTAAGCCCAAAATGGAATATAACGAGCATATCTGCGGGATGCGCTTTCCGGGTCTTCCAGTTTAATCTCTTCCGACCTCAACCCGTAAAGCTCATAAACTAACCTGT
>JADFVM010000344.1 GCA_015222555.1 Pseudomonadota bacterium | reverse complement strand
TCTATATCAGCAACCAAGTCAAACATCTGATCGGGTGTATAAAGGAACGCTCTCTTCTCTATATAAGTCTCCATAGAACCTCCAAAGAGGTTTCTCTTTGCTTACAGTACCTTCTGCTGTAAAAAATCACTTATTACTTTATTCACCTCGTCTGGCTTCTCCAGCGGAGACATGTGACCAGCATCTTCGATATTTGCCATCTGCGCATTTCTTATATTTTCACCTAAATAGTTCCCATATTTAACAGGTGTAAGATTGTCATCGCTGGCCGTTAACACTAGAACAGGCACCTCGATCAAGCTAAGTTTTTCCATCACATCGAAAGCATCACATGCTCGGAAGTCGCCCAATGTAACTTCAGCTTCACGGATCATACATGCTTCAATTTCCGGCCTAAGTTTCCCAGTGTCGCTTTTTCCCGAAATTGCAAACGTGCAGGTCATGTCAATGAAACCGTCATAGTTTTTTTCTATTGTTTCAAGGATTACAGGGTTCACTCTAAGCCTTGCTCCAGTATTTATGAGAATGCCCGCAGGGAATGGTTCCTTGTAATCCAAGAGAAGCTGTTGAGTAATAGCACCGCCCAGACTGAGCCCACAGGGTATAGGTTGAGGTGCTTCGATTTGATCAATAAATTCCATAACCGACTGAGCATAATCAGTGATGTTATCTTTTCCAAAGCCTTTACTGGTACCGTGGCCTGGAAGATCAATTGCAACTGTATTCGCAAATTCTGTGAGAGCCTCAACTTGTGACTTCCAGAAAATACTGGTTAACCCTGATCCATGTATAAAGACTAGAGTGGGTTTATTAGGATCAAGAGGCCAATAGTCTGAAATGAATTCAAATTCCCCCGCTTGCCGGTTCTCCATAAAGTATCTCCTTATTTCTTACTTTTCAGGTGTTCTTGCCATATTCTTTACATGGTGACCTGCAAGGGCAGCGAATGCTTTCAAATCAGACATGGTAATGGGTGAACAGTCAGAGACTATGGGTTGATCTTTTATTTTTGTCCCCTGTCCGACGTCAATCTCAATCCCAGCCCAGTCAACCCCGGCTGACTGGATTTCTTCCAGTGTCTTGAACATCTTTTTCCTGTCCTTCAGGGGTTTAATCGTTGATGCAAGAGGAACACCGGTTTCAGCCAATATTTTAAGGTCTTTTGGTATGGGGGTCCCCGTCCACATGAGGCTTCCGGCCTCCTTCAACCCTTCGGCAACCTGCATCATACCGTCTTCTGCGATGGCAGGAATCGGCATAGTCATGGCGGACATAATCACGGGGGTTTTGAGTTCCACTCCCAGTAAAGTGGTAGCAGTGATTGGGTCCACCGCATCTATACATTGCTGGAGAAAAGTATATCGCTCAATAACCCGGCGATTATTGGTCATGACGAACTCTGTCTCTACCCCATCCAGAAAGAACCCAAAGTTCTTTCCCCCCAGCTCTTTTTGCCCTTTTTCGTAGATTTCAGATAGTTTCATTCCCGATCTCCTTTTATGTCCAAGCATGCAATTGGTAATATACCTTTATGTTTTTTATAAAAACGAAAGCCAAGACTCTATAAAAATAAATTCCGGCTTTGCTCCAAATGAATTCTTTAATCTCTTCATCAGGATATTCAATCAGTATAATGTAATCAAGAGTATATACGTCAGGAATCCCCACCTTGGCCTGACACATTGGGAGCACTTGAAACAGCGGCTCTTCACTCAATATGGCCATTGCATAATTAAGCAGATGTCCCCGGCAGATATGACCTGGTTCCGTTTGAATGCCGCCCTTTTTTCTGATCCGGAATGACCTGCGTCATATCGTGGAGGGCATGTTTTCCCGCGGCTTCTTCTACGGGCATTGCCTTCATTTAAGGTCCTTTTGAGACCGCCCCGCTTTTTACTTTGGACTGTTGGATGTAAGGGAGTTGTCCATGACAACCGTGGCATAGGGGGCCGTGCTCTGACGGATAGGCCTCATGGCATGAGGGGCAGAGGGCAAATCCTTTTCGGTGGTCTGCCCTTATA
>JADFVM010000343.1 GCA_015222555.1 Pseudomonadota bacterium | reverse complement strand
TACACTATGGCGCTGTCTTTATGTAGTTGCCATTACAAACTTTCTTATGCATAATGATTGAAGTCATTATATAATCCATAAAGCTGGAGAATTCTATGCCTTTCAGAGACATCTATATTTTTGAACATCTGGATACCGGTCAGCTTAAGAGACTTAAAGAGATCAGTCATGTAAAGGAATACAAGAAAGGGGATACTATTTTTTTTGAGGGTGATCAACCTGAAAAGCTGATTATCCTCACTGATGGCATCCTGAAAGTCTACAAGACAGATCCCAGGGGGAACGAGATCATCCTAAGCTATTTCTATCCCACGGCGTTGATTGCGGAACTAGCTAACCTGGAGCATATTGCCTACCCCGCCTCTGCCGTTTTCGAGACAGACGGCAAAGCGATCTCCATTGATTATAAAATCTTTGAAAAAGAGTTTCTCAAAAACCCGGACATATCATTTTCCATCATCAAGTCATTAACGAAAAAGCTGAGAACGCTGGACAATGTGATCTCACAAAACCTGACCATGGACTCGACAAGCCGTGTGGCCAAATTCATCTACGAGAGTGAGCATCTCTTCGCGCAGCTTAAACAGAATAAAATTGCCGCCATCCTCAATATTACCCCTGAAACCATGTCGCGGGTCATGAAAAAGTTAAAGGGAGAAGGGGTTATTGACTATGCCGGTAAAAAACTTACCGTTATGGATAGGGAAGGATTGAAAGACTGTTTTGAGTAATATTGAGAAGTAAGTGCCATCAGAAGGAGAGGCCGTCAAATCCCCCAGCGCCAGTAGGCAATAACGAAAAGCACTGCAAACACCAGTGACAGGTTCATGTAAGCAATAAAATAAAAGGCCTTCTGTACCGGTGTCCTGGCCGGTATCAGTGAGGCATCATAGGTGCCGACGACCTCGAGTTTTTCGAGTTTGTCCTCCTCATGAGGCGCTTTGGCTATGGTCTCCGTCAGGTCCTTTCCTGAAGAATGCCTTGTCATATGCACGCCGCCTCTCCAAAGGTTTGACGAGCTTGCATCGTAGACTTTATTCCTGAATGCAATATAGGCAGGCCTGTCCTCTTTACCATCACAAGCCGAAAGTGTTTCCGCATCAAAGACCCCATCGGCAGGCAGAGCCGATTTTGTGCCGCCTCTCTTCAGCCTCGGCCCCACAACTTTGACCACAGTGAGAGCAGAACTGATCATGAAAAGATATAAAAATATCTTGATGGTAAGCACGCGTCCCCATGTCGTTGAAAACAGGATATCAAGGCTGCTGATTCTGGATATGGTGAGCAGTACACCTGAAATGCCGACGACCACCATTGAAAGCCCCCCCAGGAATACTTCACCTCTGGGAAGTCCCTTTGAGGCATAGGCGGGCCTCAGCAGGATATGGACGTAAAGAATGGTGCCGAACCATGTAAAGCCGGCAAGGATATGCAGGTATCCAACAATAAAGCGTACCGACTTTTTGATGGGACTCAAGACCCTGTAACGGCCCTTTGGAGGCCACACATAGCCGGAAGCGGCAAACGCTGCACCTTTTTCTGTCAATTCACCGCCACCTGACGGGTCTACATGACAGGTCTTGCAGAACTGCAGCGTGCTGATGGCATAATCAGGTGTGGCCCGGACAGAAGAGGAATAACAAAAGATCAGCAGGCTGACAGCGATCAGGAGGGCTATTTTCTTCATAAGGTGGAAACCCCATGGTTCTTCCCTGGTTTAAACCTATGCCCCCTGCATTCAGGAGGGGGCATAGATTTTATACAGCTTATCATGCCAGGGTTCAAGCCTTTTTTTTTACTTGTCCGGATTGATTCCCCGCAACATGCGTCAGGGGTCATTTGATATAAGTGACAGGCCTGTGAACGATTAAGCAGTCTTGATCGACTGCGCCTGGCGAATCAGATCTTCTATACGATCAGGCAGGTGGGAATCTATCATGGGATAGAGAATGCCCTCTTCCTTCATATTATGCTGCTGCATTAAGATGAGCATTGTCTCCCCAATGCCTGTCACGGTATCTAAATCACTGGCATCAACAGCAGCCTTCATCTGAGTGAGCACATCCCGCATCTGATCATGCTCCATGATCATTACCTGAACAGGTCCTCCCGACATGCCGGTGGCTTCCGTAAATGCGGGGAAGATAATTTTTTCCTCGAGGTCCAGATGCCTTACCATATTTAGGATGAACACATTCATCAACTCCGTAGCCTTCTCTACATTGCCTTCGAGCGCAGCGGCTTCTCCCTCAGCATAAAGTTCATCACAACGCTGATGGTCATGAGTCATATAGTCCAGTATTGATGTGTAGTGATTATCATCACTCTTTGCTGCAGCGGTATTTGATTCATCTGACATATTCTTTTCTCCTCTTTTTTCGTCTTTTTTCTATCAAGTAAACACTATAATACAACTTTTTGAAAATTAATGCATTGATCTTTATCAACAAGATTAACTTCTACTGACCACTGGAATCCATATATGTAGTTATAACTGCCGAATAATCCTGGCATAAAGATCGGGCAGACGCCTGGCCAGTTTATCTACACCGGAGAGCACCACGTAATTCCCCCGACCAAACAAGGCTGGAAGATATTCATGGGCCTCACTGTCAACGGTAAGACAAAAAGGAACAACACCGTTCCTCTCTGCTTCCTTGATGGCCATACGTGTATCTTCGATACCGTATTTCCCCTCATAATGATCAACATCGTTGGGCTTTCCGTCGGAAAGGAGGAAGAGAAGTTTTACTTCAGAACCCTCCTTCTTCAGGATGGACGTGGCATGACGGATAGCCGGCCCCATCCTGGTGTAATGATAGGGGATGAGCCCCTCAATGCGTCTCCTGACTGGATTTGAATAATCTTCATCAAACCCCTTGATCTTAAGAAAACTGCATTTTTTTCTCGTCTGCCCTGAAAATCCGTAAATGGAATAACGCTCACGAAGAGACTGCATCGCCTCACACAAAACAATGAGCGCCTCCTTTTCATGGTCAATGACACGGCGTTCCTTCACCCAGGCATCGGTTGACATACTCAGATCAACAAGAAAAAGGGCAGAGATATCCCGTTCTGAGCGTTTATGAAATTTAAAAAGACGTTCATCAGGCTGCTTTCCCAGCCTCAGGTCAATCATGGCTTCCACTGCAGCATCAATATCGATGGAATCACCAT
>JADFVM010000342.1 GCA_015222555.1 Pseudomonadota bacterium | reverse complement strand
GCATTCCCCGCGGCTTGCCGCGATATATTAAGAAGGTTATCTCCGCGCTCATACCCCGCTGCTTGCGGCGGGGTGATTGATTGATAATCATTCGGCGTAATACGCTTCGCCATTACGCCCTACATGATCTGGACATAAACAATAGCATCTTTTTCTATCCGTAATCGTTAATTTTCAAATCTTATCGAGTACTTGCTTCGTAGGTGTAGTCCTCAACCGTGAAAGTTTAAATATCCACTAACCTTTATTCTTAGCAGGCGCTAAATACCACTTCTCGTCCATCCAGTCATAATGCTCTCTCGGCTCAAAGCGATTCTTATAAACCATCCTCTCGCAGTCCGCTACATAGTATCCTAAATAATAATAACTCAGCCCGAGAGATTTCGCATATTCGATCTCCTTTAAAATACTGAAAGTGCCGATGCCCATGGTCGAATAGTCGGGATCAAAGAAAAAATAAACTGTGCTGAGGCAATCTGTTCCTTTGTCCAGAAAACCGACGCCGATCAGTTCATTATCCAGATAATAATTGGATTGGAGGTAGGGGCAGGAGGGAGTGTAGAAATTATGGATGAAGAGTTCCAGGCCGGAGTCCTGTTGAAAACGGTCGTTAGAGTGCTTTTGATAAATTTCGTAGGCGCGGTGAGAAAATTCAGGCTCAGTGAACTTGACGACCATATTTTCATTCTTCTTCAAGTTCCTCCGCTGACTTTTGGAGGGTGAAAAATCCTGTGCCAGAACACGTATGGGGATGCAGTCAGTACAGCCGGGACACTTGGGGCGGAAAAAATAAATGCCGAATTTACGCCAGCCCTCACTTAATAGTTGTGATGTTTCCTTTTCATCAAGCCTGTGGGCCAGAAAGTATTCATACTGTTTTGTGTTGTCCTCAAGATAAGGGCAGGGTGCAAGGTCATCCAGTTCGCGTTGTTTTAGTAGTATCATGAATTTGGGATGGTTAAGTGATTATGCTGGCACTGTTGAAAAACTCGTCTAATTGTTCTTGCGGGCCCCGGCACTGCCGGGACGAAGCAATCTCGATCTATATCATAGTCGCATGTTAAATCCCCCTTTTCTGAAGGGGGAAACTAATCCCCAAAAAGGGCATTCAATTTCTTCAAGGTTTCGTCCTTTGATTCCTTGTCATCGGGGTCATCAGAATCCCTGAATTCAAAATAATCACAAAAATTGGCTATGTCTTTTTCTTTGACTCTTTCAGCTACAGGCTCGCGGCATTCATTGTATGAGCTTTCATCATAGAACCTGCAGTTTAGGCAGACACGCAAATCGGTGCCGCAATGGGGGCAGCTGTCTCTTCTTCCCGGTTTTCCTTCTATATTGATCTCTTTTTTACAGTTATAGCAGTTCTTCATTGGTTGTCACCTCAACAAAATACACCCTTCGACTAGCTCAGGGTGACTAGTAATATGTAAACGATTGCTTTTTGCCGGTCATGAGTAGAGACGCATTGCATGCGTCTAATGATGTCTCAGGGAGACAGATTCAATCTGTCTCTACATTTACTCACTGCAGACATAGTCACCTTTTTTACTGGATAACTCTTTCAATCGTTTCTTCACAGACTTTTCTTCCTCGGCAGTGATCGCTTTGTTGCCTCTTCCATAGGGCCAGCCATAACCCCAGCGATACCAGGCGGGGAAAATAGATGAACCGCCGGCCCGTACGCCGGCATACATAAGGTCTGCCAGCGTCTTGTTTCCTGTTTTCTCTTCTACGCAATCTCTTAATGCCTGGTCGGCTATTTTCCTCTCTTTCTTTGTTCCCCCCCGCCAATAGGCGATATCGTGATTGTAGCAGCAATTGCACCAGAGATTTTTTTCTTTAAATGTTCCATCGGGAAATAGACTGCAGCCATCACTTTTAAAGGTTTTGATCTCCTTTGAATTCCCCCTTTCCGCCCCACCACTGTGATCAAAGGTCCCCTTTTCCAGAAAGTGAAGGGTTTGTTTCATCACGTCAGAACTGTTCATTATAAAAGAGTGGCTGCTTGGCATGATAATGAAGTCCTTCATTTCTTCAAGTTGGGCACGTTCTACCGATACCTTTCCGTCATCGGGGCCGGGAATCATGGCAGAATAGAAAGGATTGAGGCTGCTGTCTCCGGCGATAATTCCGATTTCAACATCCACCGGTTTCAGGCTGTTGGGTATGCTATCCGGCCCTGTGCCCAGCTCCTGGCCAGCGGGACCATTGAGCCATTTGTAGGCATCAAGGCCTTTCAGCTTGTCGGCCAACTCGCTTCCTTTGTTGGGCGGGGCCAACATAACAATGCGGCTACCTTTGGGAAGATCATGGCTTTGCAGATATTGACGTGTGATGATCCCGCCAAGGGAGTGAGTGACCAAGTGGACCCTTTCGGCTCCTTTATTCCTGCAGCTTTTTACGGCAGTTGCAAGCTCTTCGCCAGCAAGCTCTTTAATACTCTTTTTTGTCGAGGGATAGCCCTCGTTGATTGTTCTATAACCCTTCTCCTGCAGATATTTTTCCATGAGGTACATGGAAAAACGGCTTCTTGCCATGCCGTGCAGGAGGACAATACAGTCTTTACTGCGATCATCAATAAGGGCTTGTTCTTCCACTTTCACGGATTGCTGAATATTAAATTCCATCAGCCGGCCGGCATCAGTGAAGAGTGTCCATTTATCCTCGGGAATACCTTCGAACAAACTGATATAACGTGACTCGTCACTTTCTTCAGGCCTTAAGTCGCGAATGAAGATATGCTTTATCTGGTTTGGATGTTCTCTGGCAATCTTTGCGTAAATCTCGGGGTCCTTTTCGCCTGAATCGCCCACAAGAATAAATTTTCGCTGAGGATACTTTTGAAGGATTTTTTTTATCCTCGGAGGTTTTGATGTCTCCGGTGAGGTGAAGAGATTAAAAATGGAGCTGTCCTTCAGGCGGAAAGACTGCAGATGAAAGCTGCCCGCAGGAAAATTTTTTTCATCCAGAAAGGCTGAAAGGGAAGGATAAAGCTGCCAAGGGGAGTTTGAGAGGTAATGAAAGACGGCCCCTTCCCCGGCCCATTTGTTATAAAGGCGGGCCATGCCCTCAACCTCTTTAAAATCACGTAAAAAGGTATTGGCAAGAAGTTCTTCCTTGTCCAG
>JADFVM010000341.1 GCA_015222555.1 Pseudomonadota bacterium | reverse complement strand
GTAAAAAGTCCAAAATCAGGTCACTCCCGCGAAGGCGGGAGTCCATAACAAGCTGTAATTACTGGATTCCCGCCTTCGCGGGAGTGACGATTAAGGGGTAAATCGCACTTTTTACGAGTTTATCATTTTTGTTTCTTCGTTTTTTCCATTCAAGATTCGATGTTGGACGTTCGATGTTCGATGTTCATTTCTTCCAACCTTCTCACCTTCCAACCCTCTAACCCTCTAACCTTCCCGCCGTCGGCAAAAACACCTTTGTCATAAACCTGTAGGGCCTGTCTCTGTCATCGGGATTTATAAAATCCATCTGTATAGATACGACGGATGGGACATTGTCATTCTGGGTCTTTGAATCAGATTCAGAATCCCAGGAATCGTACTCCTCTCCGCTGTCGTCATAAAACTTATATATCAGGGATTGCAGCCCTTCGCAGAGGATGTGTCCCCCATCCCTCGAGACCTCCTCCTTTGCCTCTTCTGCTTTGCCCCGGTACAGCTCATCCTTCCGTTTCAGGATACAGCCGTCTTTTTCATCGTCCTCCATAACAAAGTAGCTTATAACGGCAATGCCCGAAGACCTCTCGTCATCAAAGTTCAGATGGGCGGACGAGAGGAATGACAGTTCCATGAAATCTTCGTTCTTCCCGGAGGCAAATTTAAAGGAGTTCCTGTAGCCGCAAACGGACTCCATGTCTTTCGCCATCCTGTTCATCGCCGTCCTGGCCATACTGTAAATGTTATCTCCGCGCCGGGTGTCCTTCACTATTCTGAAAGTTCCGGTATATGCTGCATATACCGTTGTCAGGACCGTCGCCAGTATGAATATGGCGATAAGTATCTCAATCAGCGTAAAGCCGTTTCTTTTTTGCATAGTCTTTTAGCTTTTTAGGCTATAGTCTGTTAGTAGGCTGTTAGGGTTAGGTTGTTTAGGCTATAGGCTGAAGGCATTTAGGTTAGGTTGTTTAGCCTAACAGCCTTCAGCCTAATAGCCTAACAGCCTTCAGCCTAACAAGCTATTCCTTAATCCTGTAAAGCACAAGCCTGAAGGAATTGTTCGATGTCATTTTGTCATTTACAACCTTTACCTCGATCTTTTTCAGGACCTCGATCTCTGTTTCCGTTACATCCACCTGCCATGAATAATCGGGAAAATCATCGCCGAAATTCCCGCTGTCGGACACGACATTTTCCGGATTCGCCGCTTCGATTTCAGCCATTTTGCTCTGGGCAAGGAGGGCTGCCGTGGTTTCAAACCTTGCCCTGCCTGCCATGGATATGCTCTGGGACTGGGATTGAAAGACCACAACGAGCGTTATGGCAAGGATGGACATGGCAATCATGACCTCGAGGAGTGTAAAGCCTTTTTCATGTATACGGCTAATCATAAATCCCTTCCATAAAAATTTTTACCATAGAGCAGACGGTTTTTCAACAGGAGATTACAGTTATACATTGACGATTACAGGCGCAAGTGTATTATAAATTCACGACAGGGAAGAATTTCCAAATATTTTATTGCAATTCTGTTCCATCTAAGCCGCCTTGCCTGACTGCCGTCTTTTTGGAGGGGATGGCCTCAGGAAAAGATCTTAGAAACAGTGGGGTTGAGCCAAAATCGTGTATCAGAAATTATCGGAAATGCCAATTTTGGTAATATCGATACTTTGCTCTCCCAAGGCCATAACATGGAATACATTGCCAGGCATTACAACATGACCCTCAGGACTTTTCATGATTCTGTCCAGTTTTTTCTTGCATTATTACACGTAAAGTGCAATAGCATACAAAATTGTAACATCAAATTCAGCGATATATGATCCGTTCGAACCAAACCAACATGCAGCGTGAGATATCATCTGAGACCTTTGAATTTTGTCATTTCGAGGAGTGTTAACGATGAGAAATCTTAATGATTGAAGTCCGTTAAGATTTCTCCCTTCGGCCTGCCCTGAGCGTAAATACTAAGATTCCTCGCGGAGTTTATGCTGAGCGAAGCGTAGTGCTCGGAATGACAGAAGCGAAGGGGTCGAAATGACAAATAACGATAGTTTTGCAAAGGTTTCATTAACAGAGTTCGGCAAAATAGGACGTTTTTTCAAAGGTTTTGTCTCTACAGAAAAACGTGGTCGTCTTCACTTTTGACAAAATACAACAATGCATGAGAATTACCTTCACAAGGGTGCAGGTCAGGGTCCATTGGACCCCATAGAATATTATTAACGAGATTGAGAATGTGAGGAGGTGATAAAATGAAGGCGTAGGTGGTTACTCTTTGGGAACGAATCTAATTCGCCGCATAGTTCAATACGAAAACAATTTGTAGGAGGAAATTATGAAAATACTTAGAGCTTGCCTTTTGGTTATGCTTGTTTTTAGTTTGATCTCTATCGTTGGCTGTGGAGGAGGAGGAGGAGATGGCGGTGTAACACCACAGCAAGAAACGGGAACAATTAATGGTAGTGTAAGTGGAACAACCATCATAGCAGTGGTTGATAACGAAATTGTGGCTAATGATGATACTACGGGTAAAACGCCAGATGCAAATGGAAACTTTCCCTTTACGCTCACCGGAATTCCTGTGGGTGAAAATGTCGGAATTTATCTGATAAAAGAGGGTGGAATCTTTCCCCTATATTTTGATATTGATGACGATGGAAATCCCGACACTAACGTCTTTACTCTAAGCTCCACTTGCACTATCGACCTTGGATTTGTGAATACCAATGTTGAAGGACAGGATGGAAAGGCCATCCCCGAGAACGACCCATCAGATAATCCCAATATAACATCCGGGACTGAAAATGTCGATATACCAACTACCCTTAATCAACCAGCTACTTCAGGACTTACACTAAGCCAGCTATCACCGAAGGTCTTGATGCCCTTAAAGTTCCTCGGTGTCTCAGGGCTAAGGTTTACTTCGAAGCGGCCGTAGATTTGGCAGGAAGCGACACCTCTAATGACGCCGATACAGCAAGGTTCTTTTATGCTCTGACAAGGGTTGCAGCGGTCGGATTTGATACCTATGGTGACGGAGTTGCAGACAATAACAGTTTGGGGGGTATACTGGATGGATTCGGGTCCCCGTCTGATGATACAAAACGCTCTAATTTTGAGGCAATTTCATTCCCTGAAACTCTGCCTGCTGACTCTCCAACCGGAAGCGATCTCCAAAGTTTCCTTTACGATGCTGTACGTCCGGAGATTGAAGGAGCTATAGATAATCTTGACGCAATTTCTGAGGACTTCAGTAAGCAATGGACCGAACCCTTTAACAATGAAACGGTGGAGAGCGACTACGGAGATGTCCTCTTTTTCAGGGCAACATTCAAGGGTGTCCTGGCCACCATCTACACCCAGAACGCCTATAATCTTGATGCTGACATTGATGAAGCAGTAAACAATGATGATAAGACAACTGAGAGTTTTCTTAATGACGAAAGTAATTTTCTTGCTCTCTCAACCTCATTTGGCAGCGACTTGATTGGCGCCAAGAACAACTTTGATAGCGCCTTAGAAGACTTAGATAATGCCATCGAACGGATGCAAAGTGAATCAGACCCTCAAGAGGATGACTTTATTAATCTTGGTGATTCAACAAACGCTGAAATAGATCAGGCTCTGTACTATATTGGGAAAGTCCAAGACTCGCTGATAGGACCTACTACGATAACTGACCAAGAGGATCCTGCCAATGCCTTCACACTCGATATGAGTGTCTTCTTCGCTGGCCTGGATTTCAGAAGTCCCAATCTCTTGCCACCCTTTTCAGCGGATGACCCCGCAGGGTTGTTCCCTGACCCAACATTTGATGGAACCTTTGGGGCTGGAATAGATCTAAACGAAGATATCGATCCTGCGGATGGCATTCCCGATATCTTGCAATAATAGTACTACAGATTGAAAGGCACTTCAGTTTTTCTGGAGTGCCTTTGTTAAAGTGTGCAATATGAAGCGCTCTTTTTTTCTAAAGGTTTCTCTGGTTTCGGTTATGGCCCTATCACTTGGGATTATCGTTTGGGTCTCGATCCATAATAAGGCGCCCTCTCAATCGTCTTCTTCAGAGCAAAAACACTATAGCACCCCTATGAGGATAACTGGCCTTGATGCCAGCACATTTTCCGGCGATAAACTTCTTACCAGGGTAAGAGCCGATGAATTCAAGGTTGGTCCGAGAAAATCCTTTATTTTTAATATAAGGCCTTTTAATGAAGTCGTCCTTACCAATGCCAGATTAGAAGTTCATTTGTATCCGGATATGCCCAAAGGAGTAGGCTTATTTTTTTTGGGTGAGAACATTTTATCAGTCAAAAATGCTAAAACTACATTAAAAGGAATGGGAGTTTTAACAAGAGGGGTGATAAAGGGTCTTGTCTTGGAGGTATTCAAGGCAGATAGACTACGCTTAGTAGTTGAGGCCCAAAAAGTATATATTGATTTCAAAAGGAAAGAGACAAAATTAATAGATGCTAGCATAAAGGAAATATTATCCCAGAAGCTGATAATGAGCAAGTCTATTATATGGAGCGAAAAAGAAAAAATCTTCACGATACCAGGAGCATACTTCACTTTAACCCCTAAAGGGAGAGCAACGGGAAAAGGAATAAAGGTGGATTTGAATTTTGCTTTAAGCCCCTTGACCTAAGTAGCCCGATGAAACTTCAGGGACGTGAAACTTCCGTGACGTCCCATAAATAAGTAATAAACTATCATAAACATAAGGCAGTAGCGGGTTTAGCGTTACTGCCTTATGTTTTTTTAATTGCTATAAAATTGACCACATCCTTTTCGTAAGTCCTGTCCCTGCTGCCGTCGTCCACCAGAATTAGTTCACAGGTTTCGGACATGTTTCCGACAACTTTCAGCAGACGTTTAAACTTACAACGTCATTTACTCCGCCGGAGGCGGATCATTTACATTTTTTCTTGACACTTATGCCGTGAGTAGGCAACATGCAGTAGGTAACCCCGGAACATATTGATTTTCAGATAATTAATTTCACAACCATCAAAATTGATGAACTCGTAACCAGGAACCGGGACATCCATTCCTTTTCGTTATTTATACATTATTCGGCCTGAAAATTAATAAATTTATCATAAATCCTGACAGAACTCAAAAAAGGTTCAAAAACCAGGGTAAAGCGCTGGTCCTTCTGCGCAAGGTGCACAACAGCAGGATGCATATAATCCTTTCTGGAGAACATGATCAGGGCTTCGCCATCTGTGATTTTTTCTTTTCCAAAGAGATAAACATCCAGGATTTTCACCTCTTCCCGGAGTTTGAAGGCGCGTTTTTTCATCTCGTTCCTCGCTTCCGGTGTCATATCCGCGCTGTATGTCCAGATAAGATTGTTATCCAGATCCAGATGAAGGATATAATCAACCTGGTTGCGGACAGCATCGCTTCTCAGCTCCCTTGCTGTGCCGGCCAGATGGTTTACAGTTGTTTTCAGCCCATCGCTGAACATTGTATCACGCACCTTCGGAACAGCGATGAGGAGCATCAATCCGATGAGAAATACGACCACACTGAGTTCAATCAGGGTAAAGCCTTTGGAAGATGCAGGTTGTTTAGGCTGAAGGCTGAAGGCTGAAGGCTGTAATATATCAATTTTTGAGTTTCGTATGATCACGCACGATTTCCTCCTGCGGTACTGCTCAGGTTGTTTAGGCAGTTACTAATCCCAGCTTGTGATATCCCTGTTTTTTTCTTCGCCGTCTGGCTCTCCATCCGCGCCATAAGAGATGATGTCGTAATCGTCATACGTTCCTGGACAGAGATAAACGTATTCATTGTCCCAGGGGTCTTTCGGCACTTTCCCCTTTTCCAGATATCCACCCTCTCTCCATTTTATGGGGAGGGTTCCCACGGCCGGCGGCTCTACCAGCGCCTGCAGGCCCTGCTCGGTGGATGGGTAGCTTCCGTTGTCCAGCTTATAGAGCTTCAGGGCTGTTTCCAGGCTTTCGATCTGTATCCTGGCTTTTGCCTGTCTTGCCTCTTCAGGCCGGCTCATTATCCTTGGAACAATCAATCCCGCGAGAATGCCCAAGATAACTATCACCACCATGAGTTCGATAAGGGTAAATCCCCTGTTATCAATTTTTTTTTTCATGTTTATTTCCTCTAATCCTCTAATCCTAAAATCACAAATAATTAATAATCAATTGTGAATTGTGAATAATTAATGTCCGGAACGCAACAACCAAAACTCATAATCCCATGACCCCGCCAGACTGACGGGCAAGCTCTGACTTTACGACTTCCATTTTTAAACACCCCGCCCGCTCCGCGTCCACCCCTCTTGTTAGAGGGGATTTAGACTAATTGACTTTTGACCGCTGTTTCTTTTTTTCATTCAACATTTCCGCCAGAGCCCTTTGGCGGATTCGACGTTCATCTTTTAATTCCTCTATCTTATCAACTGGTTCATCTCGAAGATCGGCAGCAGTATTGAGATAACAATGAAACCGACCAGCAGACCCATAATTAAAATCATAACAGGTTCCAGCATGGATGTCATCATTGTTATATTTGACTCCACTTCGGTTTCAAGGCTGTCTGAAACCTTGTAGAGCATTTTCTCCAGTGTTCCGCTCTGTTCGCCTGCCGATATCATCTGGGTGATAATGGGAGGGAAGAGCCTGCTCCTCGAAAGCGTTGCCGATAGATTCTGGCCTTCCTCAACATCCCTGGACGCCTCGGCAATAGAGTCTGCAATTAACCTGTTGTTGACGATATTTTTGACTATGGAAAGGGCTGTGAGCATCGGGACGCCGCTCTCCAGGAGTGTGCCGAGAGTACAGCTAAAGCGCGCCACAGCCATTTTGTGGGTCAATGAGCCGAAAAGTGGCATCTTCAGCTTGATTTTGCTCCAGAGATATTGTCCCCTGAGGGTCTTTGTAAACATGTATCTCAACCCGATGAAGCTTCCAATGATAATAAGGACAATTACCGGCCAGAAAGATTTTAAGAAGCCGCTTATGGAAATAAGAAGGATTGTTATTCCAGGAAGGGTTTGATGCATTTCGCTGAATATGCCGGTAATTTTTGGAACTATAAAGGTTGTCAGAAAGAAAAGCACGATACTGCCTATAAGAAACATGAACATGGGATAGGCGAGAGCCGCCTTTATCTTTCCCCGAAGCGCCTGCTGGCTTTCATTGAAATCAGCCAGTCTTTCCAGCACAATATCAAGGGTTCCGGAGGCTTCACCTGCCCTGACCATATTTATGTAAAAGGTTGAGAAGATCCCGGGATAATGCGAGATGCTCCAGGCAAAGCTGTTGCCCTCATTTACATCCTCCTTTATCTGGGCCAGTGTTTTTTTCAGCCTGGGGTTTGTTGTCTGGGAAATGAGCGCGGTCAGTGAAGGAACCAGAGGGAGGCTTGCGCCTAACAAAGTGGCAAGCTGTCTTGTCATGACGGAAACCTCCTGCAGGCCGACCCTGTTAAAAAGATCGCTGATCGACCTGCCGGTCGGTACTTTGTTTTTTTCTTCTACCGACGTTTCCTTCAGGTCAACGGGGAAGATATTGGTTTCCCTCAGCCTTTGTCTTGCCGCAAAGACACTCTCGGCATCGATAATGCCTTTAAGGTTCTTTCCCCTGACATCAAGGGCTCTGTATTCATAAACGGGCATGGTTTATAATAAATGACATGATGAATAATATCAAGAATTTTTGGGCGCAAACGTTTCACTGATATATATCCGATTTTTGGATTCCACAAGTTTTCCAACTTTCCTTGACATAACAGTTTAATTTGGCATAAAAATAAACTCTTTTTTAACCCTGAACCGTTAAAGGGATGAACGTCGAACACCCGCCGTGCTCGCGCTCGTCGCGGCAGGTCGAACATTGAACATCGAATTTTGAATGGTGGTGTCGCTTCACTCTTCAATCTGGGAAAACAGCAACCCCTGAACCCTGAACCCTGAACAGTGAATGGTTACGAGTTATTTTATTATGAGCAGAAAATTCCACATATTAAATGTTGTGTTAGCTGTTATCGCAGTGGCCGCTGTATGCATGTTTGTTTGGGCTATGCCTGAAAAATCGCATAGTTCTGATCAATCGGTTGTCCACCTTTATTTTGCGGATAGAGAAAACAGGTTTTTAATAGCGGAAGATAGAGATGTTTTGCATTCTGATGAACCTGCAGAGTTAGGCAGAATAATAATCAAAGAGCTGATAGCTGGCCCACGGGAAGGGCTTATGC
>JADFVM010000340.1 GCA_015222555.1 Pseudomonadota bacterium | reverse complement strand
GAAGATGTTCTTCCCTCATTGGCTGAGGAGCATACTTTGGGTAGATACACGACGATCCAAGGAAGAGGAGCTTTCTTACTCCACTACGGTAGGCAGAGTGAATAACGTTATTTTGTATTAAAAGGTTATCGCGAATAAAGTCAGCCGGAAAATTATCGTTGGCCAGAATACCTCCCACCTTTGCTGCGGCCAAAAACACATATTCCGATTTCTCTTTCTCAAAGAAAACCTCTACATCTTTCTGTCTTGTTAAATCAAGTACATCATGTGAGACCGTTATCAGATTTGAATAGCCCTCTTGTTGCAGTTTTCTCAAAATGGCGGCACCAACAAGACCTCGGTGTCCGGCGATGTAGATTCTGGACTGAGGACGAAGGGCTGAGGGACTGGGTTTAGGAACAGGGTTTGATGAGTTTACATTACTCATAGTATTTGTGAGTATCTTTGGCTTATTGACTTACGATTAGCGGTCAGCCCTTAGCATGGATTCTTGAGCTAAGTCCTCTGCGTTATTCGTGATTCCTTCGTCCATTGTAAAGATGCCCGGCATCTTTTAAGGTCTTTTCCTGGCTGGCAAGCTCCATGTCATGGCTGATCATCATTTCAACCAAACCATCGATTTCAACTTTTGGCTCCCAGCTTAAAACTTTCTTCGCCTTTGACGCATCGCCCAGCAGAAGATCGACTTCTGTGGGACGAAAATAGCGCGGATCGATCTCGACATACTTCTGCCAGTCAAGTTCTAGCCGGTGAAAGACCTTCTCCACAAACTCTTTTACAGAATAGGTCTTCCCTGTTGCGACAACAAAGTCATCGGGCTTTTCTTGCTGCAGCATTAACCACATCGCTTCGACATAATCACCGGCAAAACCCCAGTCTCTTTTGGCCTCCAGGTTGCCCAAATAAAGTTTATCCTGAAGACCAAGTTTTATTCGCGTTGCTGCACGGGTAATCTTTCTTGTTGCAAAAGTTTCTCCCCTGCGGGGGGATTCATGGTTAAAGAGAATGCCATTGACGGCAAAGAGGTTGTATGCCTCCCGGTAATTGACTGTCTGCCAGTAACCGAAAACCTTGGCAACACCATAGGGACTGCGCGGATAAAAGGGTGTTGTTTCCTTTTGAGGCGACTCAAGGACTTTGCCAAACATTTCAGAGGAGCATGCCTGATAAAATCTGACATCATGGCCCGTTCGGTCACGATAGTCCCTTAATCCTTCCAGCAAACGCAATGTCCCCAGGGCATCCACATCGGCTGTGTATTGAGGTTCTTCAAAGGATACCTTTACATGAGATTGGGCACCAAGGTTGTAGATCTCATCGGGTTTGACCTCCTCAATGATTCGACGCAGTCCCGTTGCATCGGTCAGATCTCCATAATGAAGAAAAAGCCTTGTTCCCGGTTTATGAGGATCCTGATAGAGGTGATCAATCCTTTCAGTGTTAAAGGTTGAAGACCTTCTGATTATGCCATGAACTTCGTACCCCTTTTCAATCAACAATTCCGCGAGATAGGAACCATCCTGGCCAGTAATCCCTGTAACAAGGGCTTTTTTCATCACTCCACTTCCTTATAATATTTATAAAAAACGCTTTTAATGCGACAAATAACAAGCATGACACAAAAGACTTTTTATCAATGCTCTAACCCGGATGAACCGGACTATTTTCAGTACCCCCTTGAGGGGTGTAAGTACCTTCACGAAATCATTTTCTGCCAGAAAAACGCAGAAAATAATTTCTAAGGTACTAAAAATCTATTTTTGATAATATTCCCTGTACCACTTAACAAAATTCTCTATACCCTCTGCTATCGGCGTAGAAGGCTTAAAGCCCACATCCCGCATGAGATCATCCACATCGGCATAGGTGGCAGGAACGTCACCCGGCTGAAGGGGCAAAAGATTCTTTTCCGCTTTTTTACCCAGAGCACTTTCAATGGCCTCGATAAATTGCATCAGTTCCACCGGATTGTTATTTCCGATATTATAAATTTTATAGGGCGCATTACTTGTTCCGGGATCCGGGCTGTCTCCATTCCATTCACTGCTTGGCTCAGGGGTATTATCCATTACCCTGCTAACACCTTCAATGATGTCATCAATGTAGGTAAAATCACGCTGCATCTTCCCATAGTTAAAGACATCGATAGGTTTATCTTCAAGAATGGCCTTTGTAAAAAGGAAGAGCGCCATATCCGGCCTGCCCCAGGGACCGTAAACGGTAAAAAACCTTAGACCCGTTGTGGGAAGACGGTATAAATGGGAGTAGGTATGGGCCATCAATTCATTTGCTTTTTTACTTGCCGCATAGAGCGATACGGGATGATCAACATTATGATGAACAGAAAAGGGCATTTTTGTATTTGAGCCATAAACGGATGACGAAGACGCATAAACAAGATGCTTTACGTCATTATGACGGCAGCCTTCCAGAATATTTGTAAACCCCACAATATTACTGTCAATGTAGGCCTGTGGATTAATGAGCGAATACCTCACACCCGCCTGGGCGGCCAGATTGACGACAACGTCAAACTTTTCTTCAGCAAAAAGGGTTACCATTGCATCCTTTTCCTCCAGGCCCATTTTGACAAGCCTGAACTTATCCTTCCCTTCCAGTTGTTTCAGCCGTGAAAGTTTCAGGTTTATATCATAGTAATCGTTGAGGTTATCGAGACCCACAACATGATCACCCTTTTCAATCAATCTTTTGGAAAGATTAAACCCGATAAACCCTGCGGCGCCTGTTACCAGCACTTTTCTCATAAGATCCTTGCCCCTCTGTTATTTTTCTTTTTCATATTCAAGCACAATACAACTCTGCAATAAAACAAAAAAACATACCATATGTTAAAATATCTGTCGATGATAAATTGTATTGACTTAGCTAGAGCATATGCATTACTAATTTAGTTTCCATCTGAAAACCGGTGATTGCCTGAATTGGCCATCATCGTTCAGCAATCGATTTACAGCCTAATTTCCTGATTTTCATTTTTTTGGCTGACAACTGCTCGTTTGAACCAGGAAAGAACGGTTTCCCGAGAGGAACTAATAAAAGCAAAGAATCCCCGCCCAAAGGACGGGAATTTTAATAATTAATTAAACATTCTCAAACATTGAAAACCCTACATTTACAATCACCAGCCAAAGTAAACCTGCGACTCGAAGTACTAGGCAAACGTACCGACGGATACCATGATCTGAAGATGGTTATGTGCAGGATCTCCCTTTTCGATGAAGTTGTCCTGACTTTGAATGATGACAACAATATATCCGTTGTCTGTGATAACGATATGGTCCCATGTGGAGAAGATAACATTGCATGGAAAGCGGCAAACGCCTTTAAAAAGGCCACGTGCATCAACAATGGCATCCACATCCAGATTAAGAAGAGAATTCCAATGGGTGGAGGGCTTGGTGGTGGCAGCAGCAATGCAGCAACGGTCCTTTTGGGATTAGACAGTTTGACGGGCAACACCTTATCTAAAGAAAAGCTGATGGAAATGGGTCTTAAACTGGGGGCCGACGTTCCTTTTTTTATTTATAAAAAACCGGCTCTTGCAGAAGGGATAGGGGAGCGACTCAGTCCCATTTCAGGTCTGCCTGAGTTGTCCCTCATTCTTGTAAACCCGGCCATTGAAATTTCTACGGCTTCAATATTCAATTCCCTTAATTTAGGGTTGACAAAACCTATTGAACCCCCTAGTATTACAAAGTTTAATTGTAGCCTCTCAGAGGTGATTGCGATTCTTCATAATGACCTTGAGGATGTAACCTTTAAGAAATATCCCGAAGTTAAAATGGTTAAGGAGATGCTCCATCATCACGGGGCAGCAGGTGTTTTGATGTCGGGAAGCGGCTCCACGGTATTTTCACTTTACCTGAACCATGAGAAGGCTGAAACTGCCTTTACGCGGATAAAACAAGAAGCAGCTTCTAATGGCTGGTTTGCCTTTCTGGCAAAGAGTCTTTGAATCAATCACATCTCAGGAGGGGAATATGGAGGTTACAGAGGTAAAGGTCTTTCCGGTAAGAAATGAAGATGAGAGATTAAAGGCGTTTGCAACAGTGACATTTGATGAATGTTTTATCATTCGAGACCTCAAGATCATTAACGGCATTGATGGTCTCTTTGTTGCTATGCCCAGCAAAAAAAGAAAAGACGGCAGATATAAGGATATTGCACACCCTCTGAACAACGAAACGAGGGAACATATTGAGTTAGCAGTTCTTGATGCATACAATGATGAGATGACCGAAATCACCGTTTAAGAGAAAAAAAGTAAAGACATCCTCTCACCGGAAGCGTTTTTTGGGGCGTCGACAAGCGGTAAGTCACCAGATTTTGATTCTGGCAATCGGAGGTTCGAATCCTCCCGCCCCAGCCACTTTATTTTAAAGGCAATCGTTATTTAATTGCCCTAACCCAGATGAACCGGACTATTTTCAGTACCCCCTTGAGGGGTGTAAGTGCCTTTACGAAACAAGGGGAAACCCTTCGGATCAGGCAAAACTTAATAAAAAAGGATTTTGAAGCAATTGACTTTAGATAAGATCAGAATATTTACGGGTAACTCAAACTCTTCACTGTCAACAGAGATCTGTGAATTTCTCAAAGTGCCGCTTGGGCAGGCAATGGTGAAGAGTTTCAGCGATGGCGAAATAGCTGTTGAGATTCAGGAGAACATTCGGGGCCGGCATGTTTTCGTCATTCAATCTACCTGTACTCCTGTAAATCATAACATCATGGAATTGCTTGTCATGATAGATGCCATGAAGCGAGCATCAGCCGGCTATATCACAGCAGTCATTCCCTATTATGGTTATGCAAGACAGGACAGGAAAGCGGCGCCCAGAACACCGATTACGGCCAAGCTGGTGGCCGATCTGATCACAGCGGCAGGTGCGACCAGGCTTCTTAGCATGGATCTCCATGCGGGACAGATTCAGGGATTCTTTAATATCCCCGTTGACCACATTTACGCAATGCCTGTCGTCCTGGATTATATCAAAGAACATATGGGTGACGACATTGTTGTCGTTTCTCCAGATGCGGGTGGTGTCGAAAGATCGAGAGCCTATGCAAAAAGACTTGGCGCCGCCCTGGCAATTATCGATAAAAGAAGAACGGGACCGAATGTTGCGGAAGTAATGCATATAATAGGTGATGTCGAAGGTAAGACCGCTATAATCGTTGACGATATGGTTGACACAGCAGGCACACTTACCCAGGCGGCAAAGGCGCTTATGGAAAATGGTGCAAAAAGCGTTTGCGCATCTTGTACCCATGCCGTTTTGTCTGGCCCGGCAATTGAAAGGATAGAAAACTCTGCCATCGAGCAGCTTGTTATAACCAACTCCATACCACTGACAGAAGCAGGTCGAAATTGCGAGAAGATAAAAGTCCTTTCAGTTGCCTCACTTCTGGGAGAGGCAATAAGGCGAATTCATTCAGACGACTCTGTCAGTTCATTATTTGTCTAGGGAAATCATATTTGTTAACATCAAAATAAATCTATAAAATAAAGCATTTATACTTAAAGGTGTCAAGCTGCAAAAGCCTGAGGTTTAAAACCTTTAACATTATTCATAATGCAATGAGAGAAAAGGAGAATTAAAGTGAGACAGGAAAATCTGGCAGTAAAAATCAGAGAAGACAAAGGAAAAGGAGCCGCGAGAAGACTTCGCAGTCAGGGAATGATTCCTGCTGTTTTCTATGGCAGCAAAACAGAGCCAATTCATTTGGCCGTTGGCAACAAGGATCTGAAAACGATTCTAAATAGTGAAAGCGGCAGCAGTACCTTCCTGAACTTGAACTTCGATGAAGGCAAGCAAGAAGGAAAAATCGCTGTAATAAAAGACCTTCAAATAAATCCGGTGAAGGACACTCTCATTCACGTCGATTTTTTTGAACTATCAATGAACGAAAAAATGACGTCTAGTGTGCCCGTAGAATTTGTCGGCAAAGCGGAAGGCGTAGAGCTTGGCGGAACACTTCAGCCAATCAGAAGAGAGCTTGAAGTCAGCTGCCTTCCCAAAGATCTTCCGAGCGTTATAAAGATCGATGTAACAACACTTGGCCTGGGTCAATCCATCCACATTGATGACGTCCAGTTGCCTGAGGGCGTTGAAGTTCCTCACGATGTTAACTTTACAATAGCCGTCGTGCTCGCTAAGCGAGGCGCGGCAGAAGGTGAAGAAGCGGTAGAAGGTGAAGAAGAAGCGGCAGTAGCGGCTCCAGAGGCCGAAGCCTAAGGATCTTACAGGTGAAGCTGATTGTCGGTCTCGGTAATCCGGGAAGCCAATACGCTTTGACGAGACACAACATCGGCTTTATGGTCATAGATAACCTTGCTTCAAAATATGGCATAAACCTTAGTGATAAGAAAAAGGGCCTTTTAGGCGAAGGGACTATTGACAATGAACGGGTGGTCCTTGTCAAGCCTCAGACCTTTATGAATCTCAGCGGTGAAGCGATCAAACCTGTTTTTTCTTCTCGTAATGTTGACCTTGAAGACCTGATTGTCATCCATGATGACATTGACCTTGAATTTGCAAGAATAAAGATCAAAGTGGGTGGCGGCCACGGAGGCCATAACGGCATACGGTCCATCGCCTCACACCTTGGAAGCAAAGATTTCGCAAGAGTAAGGGTTGGTATCGGCAGGTCTATGCATGGGGAGGATGTCTCCAATTATGTACTCAGCCCCTTTTCAAAAAACGAAAAGATTGAGCTGGATGCACTCATCGAAAGGACAACAAAGGCCGTTGAAGCCGTCATTAATGAAGGTGCTTTAATGGCAATGAACGATTTTAATTAATTATTTTAACTTTAAATTTAATCTGAGGAGGCAAAACTAGAAAAATGGCAAATCTAATAAATTTTTCACCGGTTCTTGCGGTGGTCGGACTTATCATTGCGGGGATTATTTATATCGCATTAAAAAAACAACCGGAAGGTTCGGAATCGATGAAAGAGATAGCCGCCATGATTCACGATGGGGCCATGGTTTACCTGAAAAGACAGTATTCCATTCTCTTTATCGTTATTATAATCGTTGCCGTCCTTCTTGCTATTTTCATTAATTATCAAACAGCCATTGCCTACATTGTGGGTGCGCTGTTATCAATGATTGCCGGCTTTTTCGGCATGAAGGCGGCCACAAGGGCCAATGTCAGAACGGCAGAGGCGGCCAACCGACACAAGCCTTCATCGGCCAAGGCGCTTGCGACTGCTTTTTTCGGCGGTTCCGTTATGGGTCTTTCTGTCGCCAGCCTGGGTCTTTTAGGTGTGGGCGTCCTCTTTATTATCTTTGGCAAGCCTGAAACAGCATCTGTAATCAACGGTTTTGCCATGGGCGCGTCAACAATCGCTCTCTTCGCAAGAGTGGGCGGTGGTATTTATACAAAAACGGCCGACGTCGGCGCCGACCTTGTTGGAAAGATTGAAGCGGGAATTCCTGAAGATGATCCAAGGAACCCCGGTGTCATTGCAGATAATGTTGGAGATAATGTTGGAGACGTTGCCGGTCTTGGTGCGGATATCTTCGAGTCTTATGTTGGCTCCATGATCGCCACAATCGCCATTGGCGCAACCGCCACGGTAGCCGTTGCACCAAAGATCGCAGCCCTTGGATCAAATGCAGCACTGATGGGACTTCCTATTATTCTGGCCATGGTTGGACTGGTCGCTTCCATCATCGGCATTGCAGGGATGAAGCTGCTTGAAAACACTGATCCCGCCTCGGCACTAAGAAACTCAACACTGGTAGCGCTCGTACTCTTTCTCATTTTTGGCTACTTTGGCGTTACCATGATGGGTGTCGGAATTGGCGTTTATTTTGCCGTACTGGCAGGGGCTGTAGGCGGCTTCCTCATCGGACTGATTACCGAATATTACACAGCCGCAGGACCGATCAGGAGGATTGCCGAATCAAGTGAAACAGGCCCGGCCACCAATATCATCACCGGCCTGGCCGTTGGCCTTGAAAGCTGTGCCCTCCCCGTCATTGTTATCTGTATCGCCATCCTGATTTCCAATCATTATGCCGGCATTTACGGTATCGGGATTGCCGCCGTGGGCATGCTGGCCACAACGGGACTCATTATGAGCGTTGATGCCTACGGGCCTGTTGCAGACAACGCTGGTGGTATTACAGAAATGAGCGGCCTTGGCGAAGATGTCCGCAAAATTACCGACAACCTGGATGCCATCGGAAATACAACTGCGGCTATTGGAAAAGGCTTTGCCATCGGGTCAGCAGCGTTGACGGCGCTTGCCATGTTTGCCGCCTACGGACAGGCGATCACTGCAGCAAGCGGAAAGCCGTTTCAGGTTATCGTCACTGACCCCATTGTTGTGGTTGGACTCTTTATAGGGGGTATACTCCCCTTCTTCATCGGTGCATTGACCATGACAAGCGTGGGCAAGGCGGCCTT
>JADFVM010000339.1 GCA_015222555.1 Pseudomonadota bacterium | reverse complement strand
TGAAGGTCACCTATAATGTCATTAATATTAATGAGTTCCGGCAAGGTTTCGTGCTCAGCCGCCTCCATTTCACCCCTGTTTTCTCTGAGTTCCGGCGGTATCCAGCCCAGTCCAACAGCCTTAAAGACCTCTTCTTCCGTCTTGCCGGCAAGCCAGCTGTGATCACTCCCTCTGAATACACCATATTCGCTTATCTTAAGGCCCATTTTTTTTGCCCTGTCCCGTATGGCCACATTATGTTGTTTGGAGCCTGAAAAATAGTGGAGCGCTGCACCGAAGGCTTTTTCCTCCACCACTCTCAGGTCAATCTGAAGCCCTGATTTAAGAACAATGGAACTTTTTGTTTCTCCCTTGCCCAGAATACGCTCGACCCTTGGATGGCTGACAAATTTTTCCATAACTGGAGTGTCTTTCTTAGATGTTACCAGTATATCGATATCACCAACCGTTTCTCGTCCCCGTCTCAGACTTCCGGCAGGAACAGCTTTGATCACGCCGCTCAACTCTTTTAGATAGCCTGTAAACTCTTCTGCAATCTGCATGGCATCGGCAATGCCATATCTGCCGGCACTGGCCTTCAGTGTTTTTATCGATTTTAAAATGTTAGTCTCTGTTTTTTCCCCCATGCCAGGCAGGTGTTTTAATCTTCCCTCTCTGGCCGCTTCTTCAAGCTCATCCAATGAGCTGACAGCCAGTACTTCATAGATAACTTTCACTTTTTTTGGACCAATGCCGGAGACCTTTAACATATCCAGCAGACCTGAAGGCAGTTCTTTAAACAGCTCGTCGAGAAAACTACATCTGCCCGTTTTTATGATCTCAACAATCTTTTCATGAAGGGCCTTGCCGATGCCTGGCAGGTCTTCCAGGTCTTTTTCTTCTCGTTCCACAATGGATTCTAGCGTAATAGGAAGGTCTTCTATAACTTGTGCTGCATTCCTGTATGCACGAATCTTGAAGGGATTGTCTCCCTTAATCTCCATGAGGTCGGCGATTTCATTAAATATTTCAGCGATGTCGGTATTTTCCATTAGAAGGTCAATTCCTAAAGCTCTTTAGTATTTATAATAGCATTTTCCTCGTCCTTTTCTCTCAGTGTATCTTATGACACTGACATGGGCAAATGCTTTATCAGAAGAGCATATATGGGCGTGGCTATAGATAAACACCACATGAAGTCTTTTTTAAGCGACAGGCTGTTGCACTTCACATGTGAATTTAACCGAAAGAAAAATGTCCAAACAGCAATATGTGACGCACATTAAGCAATATGTGTCGCGACAGAAACCAATTCATCGGTTATAATTCTTACATTCGCCATGCAATTGAGATTGCACTGACCAGGGTCTTTTTTGTCAAAAAGTAATTAAGGAGTGTCTACTTGTCTGAAAGTGCACAATGGGTTAAAGATTTATATCTCGGTTTGCAAATCCTTGCAACGCTGTCTTTTCCCAAGTCATGCGATGGCTGTGGAGAAATTTTTGAAACAGCAGAACAGTTCAAATCAAAGACAGGGAAGAACTCTCAGAAGTCAAGGATTCTGAAGCATTTCAAAGATGACAGGGGGCAATTTGTAGTCCAGCTGTTCAGTGACTGTGTCTGTGGATCCAAGCTTAAGGATTTTTTCACCAACTGTCATGAACTTGCGGAGATGCGGCTAAAGAGAAGGCAAAAATTCGAAAAGATGTTGAATCATCTTGTTAATGCCGGCCTTGAAAAAACGACGGCACGTATGGAATTGCTTAAAACACTGCGTGGTGAAAAAAGTGAACTTCTTGAAAAAATTACATCCCAATAACCAACCCCGCCTGGCCCGGACGAACCGGACTATTTTCAGTACCCCCTTGAGGGGTGTAAGTGTCTTCACGAAATCAAGTCTTTGTAGCATGTCTTCTGAGGGCGATTTCTAAGTTACTAAAAGATGTTGCCGATAGTAAAATACCACTCTCCAGCGCTTTCATCCTTTTTTCTGTCCAGTTTGTGGCCATATTCCAGGCTTAAAGGACCAACAGGTGTCAGATATCTGAGCCCAACACCGGCAGCCGTCCTCATGTCTGAGAGTCGAGCCGTTTCATCCGAAGCCCAAACATTTCCAGCATCATAAAAGAGAAGTCCCCCCAAATTACCTATGAGGCGCATCCTGATTTCGGCATTAAAATTGAGCATTTTCTCCCCTCCAATAGCGCCACCTAATGCGTTTTTCGGACCAATGGAATCCTGCCTGAAGCCTCTTACCGTTGTTCTGCCGCCAAGAAAAAAACGCTTGTCAATAGGAATAGACGTTGTTGAACCCAGAAGGTCTATATATCCGCCCCGAAGAGAAACAGCGCCCACGCTGTTTTCAGTGATTGCTTTGTACCAGCTTGACTGTGCCGTCATTTTTTGGAATTCCTCATCAGAGGCAAAGGCCTCCTTTGCCAGTTCATATCTTAGTAGATTGACAGATCCTTTGACCGGATTGAAAGGGTCATCCCTGGAATCTCTGATAAGTAGTGGTCCCAGGCTGGCAATGGTGCTCTCTCCTTCAGCCTGAGTTGTGCCAGGCTGGACATTGGAATATGTGTTCTTGTCGATTTCATATTGCAGTGACACTTCGAGAAAATCGGATAATTGTTTATCTATCCCTAAGATTAACCCATCTTTTTTAAGGTCATAACTGTCTTTATCAGTTGACTGGTGGAGCAGGTTGATTCGACCATCCATCTGTTTCCCAAGCAACCAGGGCTCCATGTAACCCAGGAGCACCTTTTTCTCTAAATCATTAACCTCTCCCCTCAACTTGATACTTCGTGCTGTCCCCCACAGGTTGACATAGGACAGCTCTGAAAAGGCCCTTGCACCTATGTCTGTGGCATAACCGAGACCAATCTCAAAGGCTCCTGCTTTTTTCTCAGTCACCTCAAGATGCATGTCTTTGGTTTTTTCTTTTTTCTCTTTATTAATCTGCTTGTA
>JADFVM010000338.1 GCA_015222555.1 Pseudomonadota bacterium | reverse complement strand
AGCCCTATTGTAAACCTGGATTCCGGGTCATGCCCGGAATGACAAGCAAATACCCCGTCAGCTTGCTGCGGGGTTGGTTATTTTAAAAATGCTCTTGAACTGATTATATTTGAAGGAAGAAAAAGGGTCAATGGAATGACTGTGAAAATCTTAAAAAAAGAGAAAGAAAACAAGTGGATTGTAATCTATTTAGGAAGATAACCTTTTGCAAGATCGGTATATTCACGCACCTGATTCTGCTCCCACTCTTCATCATAGCCTAATTCTACAGCCAGCAGTCTCGCCACTTTGGGTGCCGCTTCAACGGAAAGGGCTGCGTCTATGATGAGAGAACGGGTTCGCCTGGAAAGCACATCTTCTACCGTGCGGGCCATCTCATTTCGCGCGGCCCATATCACCTCCGTTCCCCTATAGGGGAGTTCAGGATGAATGAGGGTAGCCAACTCGGGCTCCGCCTCTTGCAGACTATTTAATTTGGAGGAATCAGAACCATAGACGCGAAACAAATCATTTTCAGGCATGGCAGGATCATTCCTGTCAAGATAGCCATGAAGCCTTAAGTTTTCTGTTACACAGGGGCGCGGATCAAGATTGCCCAGGGGAATTACATGGGCCATCGTATCTTCGGCCATCTTGCGATAAGTGGTCCACTTGCCACCAATAATGGAAATCAGCCCTGATTCACTGGTAAAAACCTCATGACTTCTGGAAATTGACTTGCTGTCCCCAGAAACACCGCCGGGGTGAACGAGAGGCCGTTGTCCGGCAAAAACAGATTTGACATCATCAATCCCGGGATCACGGTCAAGATAACGGCCGGCATTCCGGAAGATAAATTCTATCTCTTCATTGAGCGCTACAGGCTCGATTTCCGGTGTCGCCATGGGCGTATCCGTCGTGCCTATAAGAACTCGGTCATTCCAGGGGATGACAAAGAGGACCCTGCCGTCGTCAGTGTGGGGCACCATGATAGCGGTGTCACTGGGCTGGAAACTTCTGTCAAAAACGAGATGAATGCCCTGGGCCGGCTCTATAAGCGTAGGGGAATCGGCCTTATCCATTCGACGAATTTGATCTGCAAAAACACCGGTGGCGTTAACAACCACCTTGGAGCGAACCTTTGCAAGTCGTCCGCTCTCTTTATCAAGCACTTCAACACCACTTACCAGACCTTTCTCTTTTAGCAGCCCCTTCACTTCCGCATAGTTGGCAATCACAGCCCCGTGATCCACCGCTGTTTGCGCTAGCGTCATCGCCATCCTGGCATCATGAAACTGACCGTCATTGTAACGTATACCGCCCATCAGTTCATCCTGCTCAACATTTGGAATGGCCTCTATCGTCTCATCACGGTCCAGGATCCGGCTCGGGGCAAAATTCAATTTGCCGGCCAGCACATCGTAGAGTTTTAGGCCCACACCATAAAAAGGGCCTTCCCACCAGTGGTAACGCGGGACAACAAAGGAGAGGTTGCTCACCAGGTGAGGCGCATTTTGATAGAGGAGTCCCCGCTCATGAAGGGCCTCCATGACAAGTGAAAAGTTAAGCTGTTCAAGATAACGAATACCGCCGTGAATCAGTTTGGTGCTTCTGCCTGATGTCCCCTTTGCAAAATCATAGCCCTCTACAAGGGCTGTACGATAACCACGGCTTGCAGCATCAATGGCCACACCCAGCCCTGTTGCGCCTCCGCCAATTATAAGAACCTCGAAATCTTCAGATTCAAGGTGGTCTATCATTTCATTTCTATTCATGAGAGTCATTATGCCATTATTTGACATATGTCGTCATCATTTTTTTAATCTGTCTCATGCAAGGCCAAAACTTTGACATAATAAAAGGGTACCTCTAATAATCTGTCGTGCCAAACTTGATAAGCCTGCCCCGTACTTGATGCGAGGGCAAACAAATCTTTGGCTTGACTGGATTCCCGCCTTCGCGGGAATGACAAATTTTGAGTTATTAGAACTTACCTAGAGATCTTAATTTATAATATGACACATGACATAATTATTGATACACTTACAAAATAAGTTAAGGATGAATATGGACTGCTGTCTTTCAGAAAAATATCAATGGTGCAAGGCATTACCCGCAGATTATGAAGATGAAATGGGCGATATTTTTTGCATATTCCATGCGCCTGCAACAAACAAGGGCCCTTTTCACGCCGATGAGTTTAACTCCATGGTTTTTGAATTGATACATGAAAAAACAAAGGCGGGGGAACCTTGCAGTCTGGCGGGAACGGTATTCGAGTGGGAAATCTCTTTAAAACCCTTTGCCAAAGAAATTCCCCTGAATGGGATCAGTTTTGCAGAGGCAACCTTTTGTCATTCAGTCAATTTTAATCACCTGATATTCAGTGAATCTGTCGATTTTTCAGGCGCAACCTTTCTTGAGAAGGCGGACTTTGAGTATATTCAATTTCATGGGGATGCCCTTTTTAAGGAGGCCATTTTTTATGGCGACGCCTATTTTTTTGACTCAATTTTTTCAGGCAAAGCTGACTTTAACAAGGTTGTTTTCGACAAATTTGTCTATTTTTCAGTGGGGGCATTCAGGGGTGGCGGAAACTTTGATGAGGTCAGGTACGGCAATAAAATAATTTTCAAACGACTGGTTATTGAATAACCAACCACCTCAAGCGTCAACCCACGGGCCATTTAAACCTTGAGGACAAATCACCCTAACAAGAAGTGGAAGTGAGGGCTAGCCTTGGTAAGAGGCCAATTGTTATTTTTATTATGTAGACTGGGACGGGAGATTGGAAATCCTCTCGGTAACTTCGATTGATAATGGCTCCAGCTGATTATTGAGAGCTCAAGTCTGCATGGCATAGAAAGAATAAACTGTCTGTCACTATATAAATTATGCCATGCGTGAAAGGCCTTAACAGAAATCATCTTCCTTGAAAGGTTTAACGATTAATCCATGGGTTTGTGTTGAGGTAACAAGGTAAATGCGTCCTTATCTAAAATGCCATAGGGCGGCAACGGTCCTATCCTTTTATGAATGCTAGAAAGAGGAGAAAAAGTCTTGGGATAGAGGTTATGGATTGGGAAATTGACCTCCATTTTTTCAGGAAGGGATGACCATCAATGGAGGACTCGATACCCCCTTTCTGCCGCCATAAAGCTTGACTTAAGAACAACTTTGACCTAATATAAGCTCTTTCATCGTAAAAATTTTAGAGGGAAACTGATGCTGAAAAACGATACTTTTTTGAGAGCCTGCAGAAAAGAAAAAACAGACTATACACCTGTATGGATGATGAGACAGGCGGGGCGTTACCTACCTGAATATATGGCAACAAGAAAAAAGGCAGGTGATTTCCTCACACTTTGCAAGACACCGGATCTGGCAGCAGAGGTAACACTTCAGCCGATTGATATTCTAGGTGTAGACGCAGCGATCCTCTTTTCGGATATCCTCGTTGTTCCCGAAGCAATGGGTATGGAGGTCCAGTTTCTCGTAGGCGAAGGACCACACTTCCCTAACCCTGTTAGAAGTGAATCGGATATTGATAAACTTGCCCAACCCGATCCTATGGACAAGCTTAAATATGTCATGGATGCCATTACGGCTATTAATAAGGGACTAGACGGGCGTGTGCCCCTTATCGGTTTTTCAGGCGCACCCTGGACACTGGCAACATATATGATTGAAGGTGGGGGTTCCAAGAACTTTGCTCTCATTAAAAAGATGCTTTACGATTCACCGGCCACACTTCACAGGCTTCTAGACAAAGT
>JADFVM010000337.1 GCA_015222555.1 Pseudomonadota bacterium | reverse complement strand
TAACCTGCCGCAAACATTTTGAGACACTGGACTCTGATAAAACACTGCCAGTTAAGCAAAAGACGACATTTGAAAAAACGCCGAGCTGTTTGCCGTCCGTATTTGTTGCTACATCCTTCAGACGCCCAGCCATTTCCTAGCTTCTTCCTGGCTGCGAAAAATCATTACGTTGTATTTACCTTCACCAAGTAATATCTCATACATTCTTCCCAACCCAAACACAAAATCTTCCTTGCAAAAAACAGCTATACTGATTTTTTCATCTGTATCTAGCATCACCTTTCGTCGCTTTGCCATCTCATGAATGTCTTCATTGCTTAATTTAAGAATAGCATCAGAATAGTCGGCAAGAACACGATATCCTTTTTTTAAATCTAGGTTGGCAACAGACGAAAAGTAGGAGATGATGTCATCAAGCTTAATCACACCTTCGGCTTTTGTATAAATAACGTTTTCTTTTCTGTCATAATCTATTGAGATTGGCATAGACTTCTCCATTTGGTCACACAACGGGCCGGGTGTGCAGCGGCGCCGTAGAATTTCGCAAACCACCAAGCCTTTATGAAAAACCGCGCATTTCCTCGCCGTCTGCTCGGTTGTTCAAGTAAGCTGCTATCGCGGCAGAAGTGACATCTGCCTTTCCCCAACCTTTAATTTTAACTCTCTGCATTTATTCCCTTTTCAACAGGCTGCTACAATGCCTCTCCAAATCAATATTCTTCATACCGGAAGAAAGGAGAGACATCATGGCAACGTTGCAAACACCTTGGTACAACAAAACTGTAGAGGCCCTTCAGCTAAATGGCAAGGGAGAACGAACCCAGCAGTCATACGCACGGGCTGTGCGTATGCTCATCGAGTTCCATGGCAAGGACCCCGATCAGATCACCGAAGAGGAACTCAAGGCATATTTCCTTCACCGAAAAAACGTGGATCAGTGGGCACCCAATACCTTGCGAATCGCTTACTGCGCAATCAAATTCTTCTATCTCCATGTCGTCAGGCGTGACTGGCACATCCTCAACATCCTCAAGGCACAATCCGAACGAAGGCTGCCCTCTGTCCTGACCAGAGATGAAATAGACAGCATCTTTCAGCGGATCAACACCTTCCACAACTATGTCTTCCTGACAACCGTCTATTCCTGTGGTCTGAGGCTCCAGGAAGCGCTCTATCTCGAAACCGGCGATATAGACAAAAGCCGCAGGCTCATCCATGTCCATAGAGGTAAAGGCGCAAAGGACAGGTATGTACCCTTGCCGGATGACACTGTAAGACTCATGCGGCAGCATTGGAGAACCCATCGCAATCCTAAGCTTATCTTTCCGGCCCTGGGAAGAGGACACAATCTTGGGCCGACATCGACTACTCCTATGGCCATCGAATCCGTACAGGGCGCTTTCAGAAGGGCCAAGTTCAAGGCTGGAATCGCCAAGAAGCGGGTATCCGTGCACACCCTGCGCCATTCCTATGCGACCCATCTTCTGGAAGCAGGCGTCAACCTCAGGATCATCCAGAGATACCTCGGACACGCCAACCTGGAAACCACCATGGTCTACCTGCACCTGACACAAAAGGGGCAGGAAGATGCCTTCGGTATCATCAATACCGTCATGCAGGGGTTTGACCATGGGAGCCATTAACGACATATTCACTACCTTTGGACCTGATTACCTGGATCGCTATGGAGACAGAATGCCGGACAACCATAAAAAGGCCATCCGGGATATAGTCTCATGCAGAACCGAAACACAGGGCCTGGCCGTGTATCAATGCCTGGAATGTAATACCTTGCATATGGTATACAAATCCTGCGGCAATCGCCACTGCCCTTCATGTCAGTATCACAAAAGCAGGCAGTGGCTGGAAAAACAGAAACAACGCCAGTTGCCGAGCCACCACTTCATGATCACTTTCACCGTGCCCCAGGAAATCAGGGACTTCATCCGCGGCAATCAGCGTGTTTGTTATTCCGCCATGTTCAAGGCATCATCTGACTCCATCAAGAAACTGGCCAAAGATCCCAAGTTCATAGGGGGAGACCTGGTTGGGTTCTTCGGTGTCCTTCACACCTGGGGGCGTCTACAACAGTATCATCCACACATCCACTATATCGCCCCTGGAGGGGCTGTGTCAGACGGGAAATGGCTTGCTTCACGTGTTGACTTTTTCCTCCCGGTTCACGCCCTGTCGAAAATCTTCAGGGCAAAGTT
>JADFVM010000336.1 GCA_015222555.1 Pseudomonadota bacterium | reverse complement strand
TTCTTTACTGATTCCATCGAATCCCAAATGGTTACGAGCAGAAAATGCGCTATTGTATTTTCGTTTCGACGCTGGAAATATAATTTGAGTAAACCGTCAACTGAGCCATAGTCCGGTGCTGCTCTCGAAATCATAAATTTCTCATATTCCTCAGCCTTTTCAATAGCAACCTTGCCATGCCACAACCTCATAATTGCCATGGTATTTCCCCCTATAATGTCAACATTTGGTGTCAAAGCTTGTATTGCAAATTGTATATTTCAAGTAGATACCTGTCAGCTAATAATCTCTTCTCCTGAGATATTAGATGACGCCCTTACCCGGATAAGTTCGGCAACTATGCTGACAGCAATCTCCTCCGGAGTTTCCGCTCCTATATCCATTCCTATGGGAGAATGAACCTGCTTTAATCTTTCATCTAAAACCCCTTCTTCCATGAGAGCCTGGTAGATTTTTTCCCTTTTTCGCCTGCTTCCTATCATTCCGATATATCCACCTGACCTTTTCAGCGCTTCCCTAAGAACATTCAGGTCATGGATATGTCCCCTGGTAATTATCGCAATATAGGATGAAGAAGATATATTAATTTTTTCAAAGACCTCTGAAAATGGAAGTACTATTAATTCATCTGCTTCTTTAAATCTTTCTTTATTAGCAAATTCTTTACGATCGTCGATTACTACTACTCGAAACCCGACGATGGAGGCCAAGGAAGCGACAAATGTAGATACATGCCCGGCACCGAAAAGGTAAAGGATGTCATAAGGCATGAGTGGTTCAACAAAAACCGACTCCTTACCTTTTTCAATTTCCGTTAACTTTGGCGTTTTGATTTCAAGAAATTTCGCTAATCTCTTTTTGCCTTCCTCTGAAACTGTTCCTATTTCACCCGTTTTGGAACCATCTTCTTCAATCAGGAGACGGTTTGTCTCATCTTCCGACTTGATTCCATCTGAGACCAAGGTCAAGAGTACTCCTTTGCGACCTTCATTTATAAAACTGCTGATCCTTTTAAATATTTCCCCTGCGACCGCATTCTCGGGAAAAAGAGGTTCCAGGTAGACATCAACAAGCCCACCGCAAAGCATATCGCTTTTGGCCAGTTCATCTCCGGTAAGTTGAAAATGTATAATACTCGATTTTTCTTCCTTTAAACTCTCCTCTGCCCTTTCCATAACTTGATGTTCCAGAAGACCTCCGCCGATTGTTCCTTTCATGGAACCATCTTCTAAAACAATACATTTGGTCCCAACCGCCCGCGGTGACGAACCCACTTGTCTAATGATTCGAGCCAGTACAACCTTGCGACCCTCCTGCAATAATTTACTGATATCTTCAAAAGGATTTTCCACGTTGCTCTCCTTAGTGGCTTATTATCAATCTATTGATTTTTATGCAAAAAAATATTAACCGAACATATCAGGGCCTGTAAGCAACGAGCGGCCAAAGGCCTTGAGGAGCCCGTCCCTTCGGGACTCGAAGAGCAGCCCTTCGGGCTTTGAAGACTACCCTATTAGAACACGAAGAGTGTCTCTGCGGGAGTGGAAGCTTTTGTTAAATTAGCCTCAAGTGAAACGCTCTTCAAGCGAAGCGCTCCTCAAACGAAGTGATCTTCTTCGCTCACATCATGACATTCCACGACAGGTGGTTCGTGCAAAGCTCTTCCAATGACCACTCTTTTCAGTCCCTCTATCCGGGTCTTGCAAAGAATGCCTGCGATCCTTCGCCCTGACTCCACTAACTTTTGATTATCCGCCATGTTTAAAAACACAACCTTCTTTGTATGAGAAGGACAGCC
>JADFVM010000335.1 GCA_015222555.1 Pseudomonadota bacterium | reverse complement strand
GGCTATGAGTTTTCGGCGGCTCCGACACCGGACGGGAAACCGATAAGTGGTTATGGCTGGATCGAGGATCAGTCGTGCTTTACAAATGGTGTTTATATTGACACCTACTGTCAGGTATTGGCTGGACAAAGCCGCAGTACACCGACAGTGAATGTCGATGGTTATTTTACGGAATACCCGGAAAATTCGACCATCATGCTTCGCCGGACCAAAAATGGTCAGCCCTCCATGCTGATGTATGAACATGGGGCTGGAAGGGTGATTCTGGCCGGCATGTATACCGATTGGGCATCCGGCAACGGCCAGGCATCACCGGAAGAGATCGCCCTGGTGAGGGACCTTGTTAGCTGGGCGAAGGATCCTGTCGATCTCCCGGAAATCAAGCCTGGAGAGACCGTATCTCTTACATTTTCCCTTATGAATGATACAGTTGTAGACCCTTCATCTGCCAAGCTGCAAATTTATAATCCTGATCGATCTGTACTCCTTGCAGAAGAAGTCGTTTATGTTGTTGTGCAGGAGGGGGATTATGCCGACACCTCTTTGAGCTACCAGACGACTACAAATAGCCCATTAGGGATCTATCACGTTGATGCTATTCTTTATGATTCAGAAGATAACGAAATTACTTCTCAGACTGACGTTACAATGTTCGTCGTCAGCAATCCACCAGTGAATCCGTATAAAACACCTGATTTCAATTTCTCCGTAAATTCGGATGCTGAAAATTACCTCAGTGGCTCCGATGCAGAATTTACGATTACCATGTACAATCGCACTGATGCAGAGCGGACAATTACAGCCAAGTTCTTCTTCCCTCATCATTTCTGGGAAACGGGAAGAACAGAATATGGTGGTGACTGGAGTAATAGACATCTAAACATTACAGAAAGAATTACCATACCTCCTAATGGGTCTACATTATTCAATCATACCCTCCATAACGCCAGTTCCAGAGGAGATAGGTTGTGGGCCTATTTTTACGACGAGAACGATAAGCAGGTTGGGCTGGCAACAAGAGGATTCAGGGCTTATATGCCGTCAGTCAATGTCGACGTAAAGACGGATAAAGCTGTTTATGATAGCAGGGAGGATAACATATATCTGAATCTGAATATGCAAAACAGGCAGAATGTTGCCTATAAATTTGCAGTGAACGTAAACATTTTTGATCCAGCCAATTACAATGTTTATTCAAATGATTTTGAAATAAGTCTCGACGGTTACTCTACCGCCTTGGAAAGTCTGAGCTTTAATCCACCTGAAAATGCCAAGTCGGGTTTCTATTCCGTATTGGTTGATGCATACGACTCCAAAGGCTCGAAAATTGGGGGTGCCTCAGCTAACTTTGAATTGCCCAAAGCGGTGCTGTCTATTGTGCCAGTGCTGCCGGAATCACTAAGTCAGCAAAATAATTTTACCTTCAGGCTGGATAATGTTGGCTATGGTGATGTTGAAACTGCAAACTTGACGGTGACCTTATTAAATCATGGTGGCATAAAAGTTTGGGAGGGGAACCGTACTCTTTCAGACATCAGGAGCGGCGAGGGCAGGAATGTTGATTTCTCTGTATCGATCCCAGCCCCGGAGTTTGGTGATTATAAGCTGTCTTACATTGTAAATTATGCCGGTGATACAAAGAGTGGTGAGGAAATTATACCTAATTTGGTCGCGATTTCTTCACTGGTATCCGACAAAACATCTTACAGGATTAGGGAGACCGCTAATCTGACGGTAAATTTAATGAATGTGGGTAAATTTGATCTTGATAATCTATCAGTGGAGCTTGCAATACCTGATGCGAACTATAGAGAGGTTAAAGCAACTTCGTTGAGTGCAAACGCAGATAATAAGGCAATTGATTTCACAGTAAATATTCCGGAATTTGTTAACTCCGGCTACCATAATGTAAATGTCATCTTGACATTACCGTCCGGCAGTTCAATAGAAAGGACATCTGTTATTGCTGTTCCTACTTCGAGTTTGGGTGTTAAGGAGGTAGAGGCAACTACAGCAGGTTCATCTATCGGAGTTTTGATTGAGAATACAGGAGGGGTAGATACTCAATACAATTTGGATGTCACTGTTGAAGATATTAGTGGTCATGAAATATATTCCGGCAATCTAAAGGGTTCAATTAAGGCTAATGAGGAGAAACTTTTGTCGGATCTCCAATTGCCTTCTCAAATTGTAAAGGGTTACATAAATAGTTTTGTCAAAATCAAGGATTTGACAACAGAAGTTGAATCATCCTTTAGTGACACTATAAATATAAATGGTCTGCACGTAGAAATGACCACTCAAACAGATAAACCTGAATATCTGATTACGGAAAGTATTACGGCTTTTGCTACGATAAATAATAATGCTTTTGATATAACGGAAGGAGTGCTTGATTTAAAAGTTAAAAAGAAAGATAGGAAAGATTTCATTCACTTTCTGCCCAATAAGAATGAAAAATGGCCACCAATGTATGGACCGCGTGATGTTGCATTTGGACCGGACGGCTCAGTGTATGTGGTGGATTTCAGCTATTCCCGCATCCATAAGTATGATAGGGATGGTCACTTTATAATGAAGTGGGGAAGTCGCGGGAGTGGTGATGGTAAATTAGGGCAGCCGATGGGGATAGCAGTTGATAGTGATGGATATGTCTATGTTTCAGACAATTACAGAATTCAAAAATTTGATAGTAATGGAACCTTTATTATGAAGTGGGGAAGTTTGGGAAGCGATGATGGACAGTTTAGAAGAGCGGATAGAATAGCCGTAAGCGCTGATAATTATATTTACGTTTTAGACCGTAGTAACTACCGTATTCAGAAGTTCGATAGTAATGGAACCTTTATTACAAAGTGGGGAAGTCGAGGAAATGAAGATGGACAGTTTTCGGAGCCGCGGGGCATTGCTGTTGCGCCGGATGGCTCAGTATATGTGGTGAATGGGTATGGTTACGGTGTCCAGAAGTTTGACAGCGACGGTAATTTTATCATGAAGTGGGGTAGTTCTGGCTATGGAAATGGACAACTTAATAGTGCGCAAAATATTGCGGTCGATTCGAAAGGTTATGTGTTTGTTTTGGAGGGGGGGTATAATTATTCTGGGAATCGCGTCCAGAAATTTGATGGTAACGGCAACTTTATCACCAAATGGGGATATAAAGGGACAGGTGATGGCGGATTTCAAATTCCATATGGAATAGATGTTGACTCAAACGGTGATGTTCTTGTTGCAGATACTAATAATAGCCGTATGCAGATGTTCGATAATAACGGACAATTTATAAAAAAATGGGGAAGCTCCGGAACCGGTGATGGTGAATTCATTAACCCAGACAGTGTTGCCATTGCACCGGACGGTTCTATATACGTCACTGATCCATCAATTATAAATTCGCAAAAGAACAATAGAGTTCAAAAGTTTGACAGCAGCGGTAATTTTGTTACGAAGTGGGGAAGTTATGGCGCTGGTGACGGACAGTTTAAAAGACCGCAAGGAATAGCCGTTGGCCCTGACGGCTCGGTATACGTTGCGGACAATTACAATAACCGTATCCAGAAGTTTGACGGTAATGGCAACTTCATTACAAAATGGGGGAGCCTTGGTGATGGTGATGGTGAATTTAAATATCCATGGGGAGTAGCAGTTGACGATGAGGGATATGTTTATGTATCTGATTCCAGTAATAGTCGTATCCAGAAGTTTGACAGCAACGGTAATTTTGTTACGAAGTGGGGAAGTTACGGTAGAGGTGATGATCAGTTTCGCGGACTTCGTAACATGATTGTCGGTTCCAGCGGCTATATATATGTTGTGGATTTCGGTAACCGCGCTATTAAGAAGTTTGATCGTGATGGCAACTTTATATTAAAGTGGGGGAAAATCGGTTATAAAGACGGCGAATTCAGATATCCATATGGTATAGCTATAGATGATGATGAATATGTTTATATTTCGGACTGGAGTGAAAACACTATCCAGAAGTTTGACAGCAATGGCGCTTTTATAGATAAGTGGTTCGGGTATGGCGATGACGATGGTCAGTTTATGGCTCCACATGGCATGGCCTATAGTCACAATGGCATTTTATATGTTGCAGATGAAGAAAATAATCGTATCCAAATGATGGACATTTCCAAGGGTAACGAACTTTTTTTTGAAAAGACTTTCCCCGTAAACCAATCTGCCAATACAGAGCAGGAATATATAGCGAATGTTGGTGTTCTTGACGCCAAAGGGAAACTTCACCTGGAAGTTACCCTTACAAACAACCTGAATCAGATTGTTGCAAAAGACTCATATCCTTTCTATATAGTTGAGGGGGATATAGTTCTTCGGCTCAACCCGGACAAGAAATATTATAAGCCCGGAGAAACGGTAACGATTTCTGGTGAAGTGAAGAATTTGACAGGCGTTACAGCCTCAACTTTGAGTGTTCAGGCAGCAGCCGGTTATAAAAATATCTACTCAGAGGTATTTGATGTTTCGGCAAATGGAAGTCAATACTTTACTGTAACAACTGTTGCCGGAAGCGTAGGAGAGGTTTTTTTCTCAGGCAAGGTTACTCAAAATAACACAGCTCTTGTTAATATTACAGATCAATATACTATAGATAATCCTGCATTATCAGTTACCGTTTTAGCCCCTGAAATAGTAGGGGCCGATCCTTTTGTGCTAGCCCTGGAGTTGAAAAACGACGGCAAGGTTGAAACCGGCATTGAACTGTTTGTGCGCAGTAGTGAGAATGTCGTAATAGACAGTCAGCATGTAGTTGTCCCGGCAGGCGAGACTAAACTGCTGCAGTACAGCCAAGAGATTACCTCTGACACAACTTACACGATTAATTTCTCCGGTGATCTCACAAAGAGTGTCACAAGGAGTGTTAAATATGGCGAGGCGGTAAACATTGCATTTGGCAATCATAGCTCGACAATTAATGAAGTCTTTGCCGAAGGTGTCCTTGAAATTCCTGTAACTGTGACAAATACGGGCCAGTTGGATGAAGAGGTAACGGTCAGCTACAATCTCTCAGATTCCGGTAATAACCAGATAACCCAGGCCAGCAGGAGCTACTACCTTCCGGTCGGCTCAAGTATTTCAGATACACTGCATTACAAGCTGTCAAAGGGAGATTATCAGGTCTTGGCTTCCAGCAGCGAGCCGTCAGTCTGGACTCAGAAGTCATTCAAGGTGGTTTCAACCGATGACGCAACTATAAGTGTAGAGGCAGGTGACGGCAATGCCCTGCCGGTACCGGTGACGATAGGTATCACCAATAACGGATGGAATACCCTCGATGGAAGAATAGAGCTTTCTGTAATGAGTGAAACAGGTAACACTGTATGGCGTGAATATCGAGAAGTTATCGAGGTAAAATCGGGAGAAAAGGGCAGCTATTCGATAAATGTCGATCCTGCAGGTATCAATCCTGGTGATTATATGATGAAGGCAGCTTTGTATAACAATGGGGGCGAAGAAATTTCAGCGGCAATGGGTTCAATCTCCATAGCCGGGGCAAACTTAACCTTAGTAACTATACCGGATTACCGGACTTTCAATGCAGGCGAGGAAGGCAACTTTACCTTCAATATAAGGAATACCGGTAACCAGGAAGGTGAGGCCCGGTTCACTCTCCGGGTCATGGATATTCTTGACCAGACTGTGACAGAGTGGCTCAAACCGGGTGAGGAAAAGGACATGACCTTTGCCTTTATTCTAGCAGATGATCTGGAAGATAAGGACTATTTTGCTGATTACGATCTGAAAGATGAATCAGATAGTGTGATTGATAAAGGGCAGGTGAAGTTCCACGTGGCTGGAATCAACATAGATGTTGCTGCAACCCTTGACAAGGATGCATATAAGGAGGGTGAAACGGCACAGTTTACCCTTGCTGTTACAAATAGAAATCAGACAGCGGAGAGTGTCAACCTCTTTGCCCGGGTTAACTATGCCGGTTATGATGAACAGCAGCCCTTTACATTGACCGATGCAAAGACACTTACCTTCAACGTTCCTGTCAACGCCATTACGGGTGAAAAACTCTTCTACGGGATCTATCATGAGGCTGGAAGGTCAATTCACCTTAATACACTCTATATTCGTGATGCAGGTGATGTTGTTACAATAATGACAGACAAGCAGGTCTATGAGCCGGGTGAGACGGTTTCTCTTTCAATAGATAGCGCTAAATCAGGACAAATGACGCTTACCGGACCGGGTGACTTTAATGAGGTCTTTACCTTCGACGGTAGTGCAACTCAATCCTTCGTCTTGCCTTCTATCATGAGTGCCGGAACATATTATATCGATTATTCCCTTTCTGTCGGCGAGGAGAAGTATGAAGGCTTCTATACTATTGACGTAAAGGGAATTGAGGTTAAAGTTCTCGAGGCAGGTCTGGACAAAGGGAAATACGCATCGGAAGACACAATCATTGCTGATCTTAAAATATCCAGTAACTGGAATGTGGCGGCGGTCATGAAGACATCAATTGTTGATTCTCAGGGTAATTACACGGACGCCGGCAATGAACCCCTGAATCTATCATCGGATGAGCCTTTGCTTGTAACTTTGAGCAGGCCTTTTACTACAGACAAGTTGGGAATTCATAAATTCGTCTATAGCATATTTACTGAAGATGAAACGTTAATTCTTTCATCAGGCATTGAGGCATTTGATGTTGGAGATGCCGAGCTTTTGGGTATCTCTCTTGGAAAGAGCGACTATCCAACTATTTCAGAACCTGTTATTATCACTCTTGACCTGTATGGAACTACTATGGCAGACATTGAGCTTTTTGTAGACGAACAGCTAGTGAGAACAGAAACTGTCATCCTTGATGGATTTAATTCAAAAACTATAAACATTGATCCCGGCGAGATATCCCCTGGAAATCATAAGCTAAAAGCTGTTTTAAGGCTTGGTGACCTTGTCAGTTCCAAAGAGATTGATTTAATCTATGGTAGTAGTCTACCTGATCTTGTCGTCCATAATTTCACCATGGCTAGCGAGGATCAGGGCTATATTGTTCTTGCAGCGACTGTAACTAATCAGGGGAAAGTGGAATCAGGGGCAACGACATTGACCTTCTATGACGGTAATCCTGAAAATGGCGGCGTTATAATAGGCATTGTCGATGTCCCTTCCATTCCTGCTGGTGATTCAGTAACTGTCACATACAGTTGGAATCTTATGGGATTCTCTGGTGGACATAACATCTTTGCAGTAGTTGCTGATTCTAGCGATGTATATGAATTTAATACGGGCAATAATAGATCTGCTACAGAGCTTGAGGTCCCTGAAGTCAATCTAAGTATCAAGACAACCCAAAGTAGTTACGAAGCTAACACGCATGTAGGCATCGTTGAAGAGATAGTGAATTTAACAGCCAGCCAGTCTTTCAATAATGTAGTTCTTGAAACTGTTGTAATAGATTCATTTGGCATAGTAAGAGAGACTATTGCTGATAATATTGCTTCATTCAGTCCTGGAAAGAACTCATTTACGAATACCTGGAATACGACAGTCAATCCTGCCGGGATATATAGTATTGAAGCCACATTGAAGAAGGCAGAGGTAGCTAATCCTCCTGATTCAGGAAATGTACTTGCTGAAACATCCACTCGTTTTGAAATACTGCCTACGATTTCCGTCTATGGTGATATGACGTTGAGTTCCGGTGAAGTCATACAGGATTTTCCTCTGGACATTAACTGTAGCCTGACCAACGACGGCAATGTTGACATCATAGACGGTTCTCTGACAGTGAGCGTAACAAATAAAAATAATAATATGATGACAACTCTTGGAACTTCTAGCCTGGCTCCTATTAATCTATCTGATACTTTGTCGGTGAGCATGGTCATCGACAGGGTGAACGTTGAGCCGGGAGAATATACTGTGCTGCTGGAAATCATGACCGGTGGAAAAGTAATAGAAATTGCATCGAAAGATTTAATCGTAAAGCCGCCACTTAAAATGACAAAGAGCATATCGATTCTACCCAGGGTTCTTGTATGGTCTGCCTTTAATAAAGGTAATGTAAACCAGGACGCTAATCCACAGCCATCAAAGGATGAGATAATAGCACGTGCAGCACTTGACCAAATGGGCGCATACTACCGGGTAGTCCATTCAGAGGCTGAATTAATCGAAGGGATGAGGTCTGATTATTACAATACCTTTGCACTGGTCGATACAGGAGGCCCTGCGACGGGTACTCTGATGGATGAACTCATTGAAAGGGTGAGAGGTGGTGATACGCTGATCCTTACGAGTCAGTCGAATGTTGATGAGATCAAGGTCACTGAAGTGACAGGTACGAAATTTACTGGCTATCTGAATAGCGCTATCCGAACTGTTTCGACGGGTATGCCTATTTATGATGAACCCTCAGCAATTACAATTGCAGATATGGTTCAGAAACTTGAAGTGACGTCTGGCCAGGTTGAGATCGCAGGCGTTATTTCCAGCGGAAACAGTAATTATCCAGTAGTGACAGTCAATAGCTATGGTGATGGCAGGGCCATATTGTTAGCCTTTGACTTAGGGCAGTCTGCAGAGGCCCTTCAAGATACAGCAACTTATGCATCATTGCTTAAAGATGTTATTGCCTTTGCTGCACCATCTGAGACTGATATTGTTCCAGCAACTGTATTGCCTGTAGAGATAACAGTTGAGAGTCTCGGTTCTGCCTTCGATCTCAGGATTGAAGCAGCCGCAGATGGGATGACCATCCTTGATGCCAACAACAATGGCGTCTTGGACACTCTTTCAAATAAGGTAACATGGAATACTCAACTAGCTGAAAACAAGATTATAAGATTAGTCTATTTGGCTGCCCTCCCTGAATTTAACAATCTGATAAACGCCGAGGCAGATGTTTATTATCTTTATAACGGAGAAGAAAGACTCTACAACAGCTATAGCCTTTCTATAGCAGTGCATGAAGGAACGATTGATCTCCAGAATAGAATCATAAATGCCCTGAATTCTCTTGTTGTGCCAAATCAGGAGAGTGGTATCAAAGACAGCATTATAAGAAATTTCGAGAAGATAACAGGGTTCCCTTCAATGACAAGACAAGATATCGAAAGGGATATCCATGAACTTCTGAAACTAATAGATGACTTAGAGAAGCTCAGTACTAACGCAAATGCAATCAGGTCAGATATGGGTGATATGCTGCAGATAATGCAAAGAAGGTGGTTAATAGCGCCCTAAGAATAATTACAAAGGAGAGATCGTAGATTTTATTGAGGGCTGGGGTTCTTCCAGCCCTTTTTTATAGATGTGAGGTCTCAAGGTTTGTTGTTTTTTCGTTCTTTCAGGTTGCACGGGAGGGACGTTCGGCAAAGGGTGTTGAAAAAAATGAATATGAATAACGGCGTGTAAATTACCCGGTATGCCATCGAGAACGGACTTGTTGAATTACTTTAAGGGAATAGTAAACCAGAAGGTTGAGCCAGCACCTTCCTCACTTTCTACTCCTATTTCTCCGCCCATGAGTTCTACAAGTTGCCTGCTTATGGCAAGCCCCAGGCCTGTCCCTCCGTACTGTCGCGTTGTTGATGTGTCGGCTTGAGCAAATTTGTCAAAAATATGCGCAAGTTTATCTTGTCTAATTCCAATCCCCGTATCTTCAATAGATATCTTTAGTGCCCTCTTGTTTGCACTCTCACATATCTTTTCTATATTAACCGTTATATGCCCGTTATTGGTAAATTTAACAGCGTTTCCTATCAAGTTGGTTAGAACCTGCTGGATACGTACAGGATCACCCTCAACATATTCATCAAAGTCATTGGGATAGTTAATGTAGAATTCAATCCCTTTCTCACGAGCACCCGGTGCCATAATGTCATGCAGGTCGTCAATAATGTACTTCAGTCCGAATGAGATGATTTCCATTTCTATCTTGCCTGCCTCTGCTTTTTCAAAGTCAAGAATATTGTTGATAAGGTCAAGCAGGTGTCTTCCGCCTTTATTGATATAGGAAATATCTTTTTTCTGATCCTTGGATAACTCTCCCTCAATGCCGCTTAACAACACTTCAGAAAAGCCGATAATGGCATTTAGAGGGGTCCTTAATTCGTGGGAGATATTTGCTATGAAGTCACTTTTTGCAACGTTTGCCGCTTCTGCCGTCTCCTTTGCATGAATGAGTTGATCTCTATAGATGCCTACATCTTCAGTCATTTTGTTGAAGGTCAAACCGAGCTCACTCATCTCATCATGGCCCTTAACGGGGACCCTGATGGAGAGATCACCCTGTGCGATCTTTCTGCAGGCTGTAAGCAAGGCGTCAATATTCTTTATGACCAGAACGGTGAGCAATACAACGATAATAATGAGAAATATGGCTAATTTGAATATCCCCCAAAAGCCGGTTTTATAATTGTTCTTTTTGATTTCATTATTGATGGCTTCAATGGAAAACTCCATGCTGATTGCGCCAAGAACATCGCCGTCTTTTGCATATTTGTGACAGCCTGTTGTTAGAGAACAGCTTTCTCTTTTCACCTTATATGGAATCAATACCCTTGCATTATCACTCGTAACCGCATAAATCGCTTCACCTTTGTTTAATACCTGCCGGTCCATCTCATCCTTCGGACGCTCTCTCTCATCAGTTTTCGGTATTACACTCGCATTTTTTATATTTTCTTTTGCATTAGCTATATTTTCCTTATAGGAAGAAATCTCATCCTCGATATCATCAATTTTGTCCTTCCTGACTGTTTCAAGGCGCTGTTTTTCGAGTTTCATTATTTCATCTTCAAATCTCTTGATGGTTTTAATTTCCCTGGGAATGACGTCTTTTTTATTCATCATACTGAATATATTATCAACCTTCTCAGACCTGATAACTCTCACATCCTTAAGAGTCTCCAACTCATCCGACATGCTTTTAAACATTGCAAAGCGCAGATCCATCTTGCCTTCTCTCATGAGCGTATTTAATGAGATCCTGACGTTTTCAGCAAAGAGAAAACTCCAATTCTTAAGCTCTTTCATCATAATCTCTTTTTCTCTGTCTGCATTAATTTTAATATCGACAGTGGTGAGAATTAAGAGACTGATCGCTATTGCGGTCATGAATTTTGTTCTGAGCTTCATCTTGTATTGCTGCTTTCCTTTTCCTTGCTGTCTTTGTGAATCCGACAACAAAGTGGGTAGTTTTTGATTTTTAAAAAAAAATTCCGGCCCTTCATCCCTTTAAAAAAGAGAAAATATATAACAAAACTGACAAATTTCTAATCAGTTTATGTAGTATATATTGTGATGATAAGGGCATGCAATATTTTTTAACTTGCCATTGATTTAAAAATAGTGAAAACTTGTCATAGAAGATATGTATGGATGAAAAAAAGATTCTCATAATTGATGACTCGGAATATTTTGTTGAGCTATTAAAGGTATTTCTAAAGAGAACAGGCACCACTGTTTTAACTGCAGGTGCCGGCTCCGCGGCGCTTAAGCTTGTTGCCGATGAAAAGCCTGACTTGATTTTACTCGACCTCATAATGTCTGCAATGGACGGCGAAGAGTTCTGTCGACTTGTCAGATCAAATCCGGAGAGCAAAGACATACCGATTGTGATGATAACGGGGGCATTAAATTTGATTGACAGTGAAAAAAGTCTTCAAATGGGTTGTAATAATTTTATGACAAAACCGGTCGACAGGTTGGAATTTTTGAAGATGGTTAAAATGTATGTTCCTATCAAGGCCAGAGATTATGTGAGGGTACCCATTGTGGCAATGATAAACTATTCCAAGGGTGAAAAGGAGTTCAGAGGCACTGTTTTCACTATCAGTGAGGGTGGCTTGTTTATTTCCGGAGAAGAGATGCTTTCTCCCGGCGAAAAAATTAAATTAAACTTTTCCATTGAGGGTATTCAGGTTTCCATTGAAGCCGACGGAGAGGTTGTCTGGAATACGGAAGAAAGGAAGTGTACACAAGTCACCCGGAATTCTGGAATGGGGGTAAAGTTTACATCTATTGACGATGACGGCAGAAGTGCTATCAGGAACTATATAAAGGCGGGGGATTACATTTCCTGAACAATCCCCGAAGATGATGTACTCTGCGGAATCAGATCGATAAGAAGGTGGGAATAACGGAAGCCTTAGCTACCCGGGCTGATGAAGGAAAAAGAAGATCATATTTTAATGAAAAATTTATTATTCAGGAATAACAAGCCTGGCCTGGCCTTGATTTAATTCATCGACAGGGCTATTATTGTTTTATTGGAAGCTGATGACGGTGAATGAGATGAATACACGGAAAATATTAATCGCTGACAAATCAATTTTTTTTCTGGAACTTGTCAAGTCTTTTTTGAAGAAGGCCGGCTGTCAGGTCCTCTCGACATGTAACGGACAAGATGTCCTTAAGATTGTTGATGAGCTATGCCCCGATCTGATAATAATGGATCTTGATTTGCCGACACTAAGCGGGGAAGAGTGCTGTAAAAGGCTAAAGGCAAATGTGGACGCAAAAGACATTCCCATCATTATTACCGTTGCCAGGGGAAATGAGAGGGATATGAAAAAAGCAGTGGCCGCAGGATGTGACGATTATGTTTCCAAGCCTGTCGACAAGATTGACCTTTTAAGGAAGATTAAACAATTAATTGATCTCGTTGCCCGTGAAGAGGCGCGTTTTCCCATCTACTCCAAGCTGACCTATGATGACGGAAAAAAGGTTTATGACGGAGAAGCTTACTTTATTAGCCGTGGGGGGATGTTTATCAATGGTCCAAACCTTCTGCCTGTGGGCTCTTCTTTGAGTCTCAGGTTTAGTATATCCTCTGCTGAGGAGCTAATTGAAGCGGAAGGTAAAGTAGCCTGGAAGACTGAAAATGAGGAAACCATCCCGGCTCATGTCACGACAGGCATGGGAATATCCTTTGTCCATATCAGTGATGAGGGTAAAGAGGCCATAGAGGCCTACATAAGTCAGGGTAATTATTTGATTTAGTACCTTAGAAATTATTTTCTGCATTTTTCCGGCAGAAAATAATTTCGTAAAGGTACTTACACCCCTCAAGGGGGTACTGAAAATAGTCCGGTTCATCCGGGCTAGTTCTCCTTAAAAAAACTTACTGCACGACTATTGCCCACGCTGTGAATTCGAAAAACTAACCACCTATCTCCTTTATTCCTGATTCAATAATATCTCTTACTTTTTGATTGATTTTCTTCCGCTCTGAAGGTGAGACGCCCTCTGTTGGAATCGCTTCCTCAATGATGACTGAGATCTTTCCCGACTCCTTACCAAAGGCCTGCCGTCCCCATAACCTGCCGGCATTATGAATGACGGGAACGATGGGTACCCCGCTGTTTAAGGCAAGGCTCACACCTCCAGGATTAAATTGACCCAGTTCGCCGGGGACTGATCGCGTGCCTTCAGGAAAGATGACAATGTTATACCCTCTGCCTAAAATCTCTTTTCCCTTTTCATTTATCTTTTTTATTGATTTTGAACCGGATTTTCTGTCTATTCCGATATGACCGAGCACAATGAGACACCAACCAAAAATCGGGATCTTGAAGAGTTCTTTCTTGAGTACCCACATGAAGGGTGGAATAAAAGATGGAAAGGCGATTGTTTCCCAGGCACTTTGATGGTTGGAGATGTAGATGCTGGGGCTTTTCGGTAGCTCTCCCCTAATATCGACTTCATAAGAGATGCCGCATATCAAATTCAACAAAAACATATTTATTCGACTCCATGATTTGCCGATTGCATAGGAAACCTTAAGGCCAAATGGACGGAAGATAATCACCATTAATGATAGAGTGAATGTGATTGTCCAGAAGAGGACATTAAAAAGAAGGGCTCTAATAAATGGCAAGGCAAACTCCCCTTGAAATTTTGTTATTAGATGTATCTGGAAATGCAGGGGGAAATTATTGCATATTCATATTAAATTAGCAACTTATAGCGGAGGGACGAATTGCTGGGGAAAGGTACAAAAAAAGGGTGAATGCTAAGCATTCACCCTTTGAGAATTACCACTGTATAAGTCAGCTTCCGTGAGACTCAAAATATTCTTTGGAGCCATCGGGATCGCCTTTCATTGTGTCTTCGCCTTTATGCCAGTTGGCAGGACAGACTTCGCCCGTTTTTGCCAGTGTTTGCAGCGCTTCAAGGACTCTAATAACCTCATCAACGCTTCTGCCGACACCCAGATCGTGAACAACCTGATATTGAATGGCGCCTTCAGGATTGATAATAAAGAGTCCCCGTAAGGCGATGCCTGCATCAAGAAGTACGCCATAGTCAGAGGCTATGGTTTTATTTAGATCAGAGACCAGGGGATAGTGAATCGTTCCAAGACCTCCTTCCTTTCTTGACTTTTCTTTCCATGCAAGATGAGAAAATTTACTGTCAATAGATACGCCGATCACTTCTGTGCCCAGGGCTTTAAACTCCTGAATCCTGTCGCTTAGAGCGGTGATCTCCGTTGGGCAAACAAATGTGAAATCTAGGGGATAGAAGAAAAGTACCGTCCATTTACCCTTGTAATCTGATAATGAAATCTGCTTAAAAGAATTGTCCGCCATAACAGCATCTGCTGTAAAGTCAGGTGCCTTTTGTTGGACGAGGGGTGTTAAAGTGTTTGCTTCGCTCATTTTTTGCCTCCGTTTATTTTAAATTATTGTCCCTTTTGATGTATCCAGGAGAAAAAAGATTCAAAAAAGATAAAAGGACATCTTTAAAAAAATACGTTTAAATGTAACTCATTATGGTCTTGCAGGCTTTTTCAGCTCGCGCTCTATAAGTTCCTGGAATCCCTCCATGCTCCGGTTTCTCAGGACTTTTCCGTTGATAAATACGCTCGGGGTGCCTCGAACTTGAAGTGCTGCACCATCACTTAAATCCCTGTTGATCATCCCTCTAATTTGCGGATCTTTCAAGCTTTCATCAAAGCGTTTTATGTTAAGGCCAACTTTTTCTGCAATCTCTCTGACCACAGT
>JADFVM010000334.1 GCA_015222555.1 Pseudomonadota bacterium | reverse complement strand
GTGAATGGTCGAATTCCCAAGTATAAGATGCTTCTTTCAGGCGTCATTGTAAACACCTTCCTGTCAGCCCTCATTATGTTAATCTTGTCCCTTGGCGGTCCTGACGAGATAGGGTCTGCCATTTTCTGGCTCATGGGTGATCTTGGCAGGGCCAGCTGGAAGAGCATAATTATTATTCTACCTTATATTATCTCAGGAGCCTTAGTCCTTTACCTCATGTCCAAGGAGATGAACCTCCTTCTCCTTGGGGAAGAGCGCGCCATGGAACTGGGAGTGAATATAGAACGGATAAAAATCATCTTATTTGTTGCCGCCTCTTTAATTACGGGCGCCGTTGTCTCAGTTTGCGGCCTCATCGGCTTTGTCGGCCTTATCGTGCCTCACGGCGCAAGGTTGATCTGGGGCGCAGACCATCGATATCTCCTCCCGGCCTCCATGTTGATGGGAGGAGGATTTCTGCTTTTTGCCGACACCATCGCTCGTACAATTATCGCTCCCATCGAGCTTCCGGTTGGTGTCATAACGGCGATTATCGGGGGACCCATTTTTGTTTATTTAATGAAGAGGCGTCTCCATGAATAGTCTATTGTTACAAGTTGACGATGTCAGCTTTGGATATAAGGAGCTTGAGGTTCTGCAGGGCATATCTCTAAGGCTGGCGGGCGGGGAGATCCTCGGCATTATCGGCCCCAATGGCTCGGGGAAGAGCACGCTCTTGAAGGTAATCTCAGGGATTATCACACCATGGTCAGGCAAGGTTTCCGTCAAGGGGAAAGACCTTTCCACCTACAAACGGCGCGACTTAGCCACCGTCATTGCCTCCGTATCTCAGGAGATAGACGGAGATTTTCCCTTTACCGTGAGAGAGCTTGTGGCCATGGGACGCTCGCCCTATCTTGGCCGCTTTGCCATAGAGGGGAAAAAGGATAAAGAGGTCATCGACGAGGTGATGGCGCTCACCGATGTGGCCCCCTATGCAAACAGATTTCCCCACGAGTTAAGTGGCGGCGAGAGACAGAGAGTCATTATTGCCCGAGCCCTTGCCCAGGAGCCTGACATTTTACTTTTGGATGAACCCACGTCCTACCTTGACCTCCATCATCAGGTTGAGATCAATAACCTGATCATGAAACTGAAGGCGGAAAAAGGGATGGGCGTCATTTATGTGACCCACGATCTGAACAGTGCAGCCTTATGCTGCGATAGGATTGTCATGATGAGCCGTGGCAGTATTCACGCAGAAGGCGATCCCCTTCAGGTCATTACATCGGAACATATTAATCATGTCTATGGCTGTTCCGTCTTTGTCGATGAAAATCCTCAGTCCGGCGGCCCCCGTGTCACACCACTCATGGAGGGATGCAAGTGACAACCTCTTTAATGGTGCAGGGTACGGGCTCACACGTTGGAAAGTCCGTATTGACGGCTGCGCTCTGCCGGATTTTCAGGGAAGACGGCGTGAATGTGGCGCCTTTTAAGTCGCAAAATATGGCCCTTAACTCCTTTGTCACAGATGAGGGCGGAGAAATGGGCAGAGCCCAGGTTGTTCAGGCTGAAGCGGCTGGCCTTAAGCCGCAGGTGGATATGAATCCCATTCTTATCAAGCCCCACACCGATGTGGGCGCGCAGGTGATCATTCATGGCAAGGTGTACGGGAATTTTTCAGCCACTGATTTTCACGGTTTCAAAAAAAAGGCCATGCCCTTTGTGGAAGAAAGTTTTAAGCGCCTGTCCGAAAAGCATAATCTCATAGTCATCGAGGGGGCGGGCTCGCCTGCCGAGATTAATCTCAGGGAAAACGATATCGCCAACATGGGAACAGCCCATATGGCAAATGCCCCGGTCGTGCTCGTTGGGGATATTGACAAAGGAGGCGTTTTTGCATCTCTTGTCGGGACGCTGGAACTCCTTGACGATGCCGATAAGGAAAGAATCAAGGGATTCATCATTAACAAATTTCGGGGCGACCTGTCATTGCTTAAGCCGGGGCTGGACTTTCTTGAGAATAAAACAGGGCTGCCCGTTCTGGGCGTCATCCCCTACTTTAAGAATATTTATATTCAGGAAGAGGACAGCGTCAACCTGGAGGGACAAAGAGACGCAGGGCAATGCGTCTCTACGGATACTATTAATATCGTCGTTTTATATCTGCCCCATATTTCTAATTTCACAGACTTTGATCCCTTCATGGCAGAAGAAAATGTCAACCTTTGCTACGTCAGAGCGGGACAGAAAATAGGCGCTGCCGATATTATTATTATTCCGGGCTCAAAAAACAGTATTTCCGACCTACAATACCTCAAAGATACCGGCTATGCAGACGAAATCAGCACACACGTAAAAAGAGGTGGCCGCCTCATCGGCATCTGCGGCGGCTATCAGATGCTGGGGATGATCATATCGGATCCACATCACCTTGAAGGAGGCGGCACTACGGAAGGCTTTGGCTATCTGGATATTACAACGGCCCTGCAAAAAGAGAAGGCAACCCATCAGATTAAAGCACGTTCAGTGAGCGAAGACTTTTTTAATGAGAGGGAGGAATCATTGACAGGCTACGAAATCCATATGGGTGATAGCGTCTACCTTGACGGTGCAAAACCTCTTTTCGAGATTTCAAGAAGTGGTAACCCGAAAATGAAGTTTTTTGATGGTGCGGCTTCACGGGACGGCAAAATCTGGGGGACCTATATCCACGGAATTTTTGAAAATGACCACTTCCGTCATGCACTCATAAACGAGGTGAGACATGAAAAAGGGCTTAACAAAAGCACTGCGCCCGTCAATCATCACCAACTTCGGGAGAATGGCTACAGAAAACTTGCAGCGCTTGCAAGGGCTCATCTTGATATGGAGAAAATTTACGCCATAGCAGGTTTGGAAAGAAAGATATTACTGAATTTTAATTGTTAGAAAGACCCGTTGGTTAAGGGAATCCGGTTAGAATCCGGAGCTGACCCGCAACTGTAAGGGGAGCGAAAGCTGCGATCAATGCCACTGTCTTAGTTCGGATGGGAAGGCACAGCAAGTAGAACGCCCCAAGCCAGGAGACCTGCCACCGGGAAAAAACAAAATCCTTTCGAGGCAGAAGGAGGTGCGATCATGCAGAATAAGTATAACAGCAGTTAGGAGTTAATTTAGGGTAAGACACCCCGGACATGACAGCAGATGGTCAACAATAAATTTAATAAATCGGCGATTAAATATGTAGCGTTCCAGACTGACTTAATAACCCCACCCAAGCTCTAGCCACAGGGCACAAGACCCTTACCTTAAGGGGAGGAGCATTCTCCCCCCTCTTAGAGTAAGAGGGGGTTAGGGGGAGTTAGAAATAATGCTATCTGTTTAATTGGCTGATTAATTACTTATTAAGGAGCTACGAATTTACAATGAAAAATATGAAAATTCTATTTACATTAATCTTGTTAATGATCCCTTCATTCGCACTGGGCGCGGAGGAGGTTGAAATCGGGCAGGTTGTTGTGACCGCAACCCGGACAGAGGCGGCAATTAAGTCAATACCATCATCTGTAACAGTGATAACGGCGAATGAAATCGAGAAACAACAGGTACGTTATGTAAACGAGGTTCTAAGAGAGGTGCCCGGCCTGGATGTTGTTCAAAGCGGTGGCCCCGGCAGGAACACTAGTATTTTTATACGTGGAAGCAACTCGGGCCATCTTCTTGTCATGATAGACGGGGTGCAGGTCAACAGTCCCACCACCGGAAGTTATGACTTTGCCAATCTGACGGTTGACAACATTGAAAGGATAGAAGTCGTCAGGGGACCACAGAGCACCCTTTACGGCTCCGATGCCATGGCTGGTGTAATTAATATCATCACCAAAAAAGGGACAGGAAAACCGGCATTCACTATAAAGGCTGAAGGTGGAAGCTATGACACAAAAAAAGGGAATGTAGCGGTACGGGGTGGCAATAAAAAGCTGGACTACTCGCTGGCCTTCTCAATGATTGATTCGGACGGTTTTTCCGCAGCCTCTGAAGCCAATGGCAATACAGAGGAAGATGGTTATGAAAACAAAACCCTTTCGGCAAAAATGGGATATCAGATCAGCGAAAACATTAACGTGGGTCTTACGGCACGTAGATTTGATGCCGAGGCAGAAATAGATGGCGGCTCCTCCGGCCTGGGCGTTGATGATCCCAACTACACCATGGAAACTGATTCTACAACAATAGCAGCCAAGCTTAAACATACTGTGGGTGAGATGTGGGATCACACAATCAAAGCGTCTTTAACGACTGAAAAGTTTAAACTGGTTGAAGGCGATCCTGATCCCTTCAACTGGTACAACAGCAATATCGACACAAAAATCAAAACCCTTGACTGGCAAAACAATTTCTACCTTCTCGATGAAGCACATACCATCACCGTCGGGGCAGAATATGAGAAAGCCGAAGCTGAAAACGAATCAGCCGCACTCGATCATTCTGTATCCAACAAGGCAATTTACCTGCAGGACAAGATATCGGCAATCGATAGCAAATTGAACCTGCTGGCAGGCATGAGGTATGATGATCACAAAAAATTCGGCAGCGAGACGACCTATAAAGTTGCAGTGTCATACCTTATAGATAAAACAGGCACAACATTGAGGAGTAGTTACGGAAAAGCCTTCAAGGCACCCACACTCAACGACCTCTATTACAATAATCCCGCTGTTGGCAGGGGCAACCCGAATCTGGAGCCCGAGAAATCCAAGGGTTATGATCTGGGCATAGAGCAGGAACTGATAGATAAACATGTTATCTTTTCAGCCACCTATTTCAAAAATGATTTCAAAAACCTTATTGAATGGGTAGAATATGCCCCATGGTTGTACGAGCCTCAAAATGTTGCAGAAGCAAACACAAAAGGCTGGGAGTTTGACCTTGAAGTTAAAGCTGTTGAAAATTTAATTATTGGAGCCTCCTTTACCAGGACCGATACGGAAGATGAAGCAAAGAAAAGGCAATTGATCAGAAGGCCTGAAAAGAAG
>JADFVM010000049.1 GCA_015222555.1 Pseudomonadota bacterium | reverse complement strand
GTCCCCTTATTCCGCAATCATTTGCTTCACTCGGCTTCGTTGAACGGGAATAGAAAAGATTAGCAAGCCCTTCATAAGTTATATTAAGGCAAAGCCTTTTTTCTGTACCCCGTCTAGAGGTCGGGGGCTTTCATGACTTAAAACACATCTCTTTTCAAAAGCCATTGCACGGAGCTTTAGCGACACGGCAATCTATAGTCCCGCAGAGGTAGAGAGTACAAGCCAACTAGATTCCCTTAACCCTTTCCAGGAAATCCAGACTTTTCAACCTTTTTCCGAGGCGATGAGAAATGAAGGGAGGAATGATCTTTCCGCTTTCTAAAAGCGCATGTCGCGTAAATGAAACCTTCTTATGAGTAGCCGCCTCCAGCGTTTTTAATGTGCCAAAGGAGATAAATTCTAGCCTGTCGTCTACCCTTTTTTCACAGAGCTCACAAAACACGCCACCCTTTGAAGAGGAAAAGCCGATGTTCATGTCCATAGTTGAAATCCTGTTTCGGTAGGGTTCTACCTCTTTTCCACAGGAGATACAGTTTAAAAAGGAAGGCATATAACCAACCTTGCTTAAAATTCTCACCTCATACTCTCTCAGACAACCCTCGTCGTATTCACACTCTTCCAGGGTTTCCAGGGCCGACAAGAGGAGATGGAATATATCTTTCATATTGTCATCATGACCGTCCCCCACGAGGGAGTTTGTCAAGTCAAGCAGATAAGTGCCATAAAAAATCTTGTCGATATCGGCCTTTATTTTCTTATAATTACGAATAACCTTCCCCTCCAGCAGCAAAGAAAGACCATCTCTCGGCCTTACGACCATATCGACGAGGCTAAACTGTTCCAGACATCCGCCAAATCTTTTGAGACTTCTTCTTGCCCCCTTTGCAATTCCGCGTATCTTACCCAGATCACGGGAAATAAAGGTAACGATTTTGTCGGATTCACCATAATCGCTACACTTTATCACCAGCCCCCGGGTTGTATTCTCATTCATTTTCATGTTTATAGTTTTCCATAGATGTAAAAAGATAGCTACAAAAGAAAGATGGAGGCAAAATTGAGAAGAATAAGAATGCCTATAATGTCTACAGATGTGGTCACAAAAGGTCCCGTTGCAATGGCAGGGTCTACACCGCTTCTGTACAGGATAATAGGCATCATGGTGCCAACGGCAGAGGCCAGCACCATTGAGGCACACATGGACAGACCAACGACAACGCTTAAAAAAGGCTGACTGGAATAAATAAAAAGGGTTGTCAGGGCAAGAAAGACACCATAAATCACGCCCAGAATCAAACCGATTCTGATCTCCTTTGAGACAACCTTCCATAGAGAGCCGGATTCAACCGTTCCTGTGGCAAGCCCTCTCACAACGATCGTTGTCGACTGTGTTCCAATATTTCCGCCCATTCCCAGAATAACGGGGATAAAAGATGCCAGAGCGACAACCGTTCCCAAGGTAGTTTCAAATGTGCCGATAATCTTTAGGGCAACCAGCCCTCCGATACAGCTGGCAAAGAGCCAGGGAAGCCTTGTTTTCGCGCTTTTTATGATAGACTTTGGAAGGGTATGCTCAGAACCTGCGCCTGCCATTCTTAGAAAATCTTCGGAGGCCTCTTCTTCGATAACATCAACAATATCATCAATAGTTATCCTTCCGATCAATCTGTCTGTGTCATCGACAACAGGAAGGGAGATAAGGTCATACTTCTTGAATAGTTTTGCGACCTCTTCCTGGTCCTCATCGACATGAGCAGAAACATAATCTGTATCCATAATCTCCGAAATGGCTGTGTAAGGCGATTCCAGGACAAGACGCCTCACAGGAAGTCCACCCACTAATCGTTGATAGTTATCAGTAACAAAGATATTATGTATATCTTCCATCTCATCCCTGTTCTCTCTAAGCATGTTGATCACCTGCTGCACCGTTGCGTCTGAACTGATAGATGCAACTTCAGTCTGCATGATGCCGCCGGCCGTATCTTCCTCAAAGGCAAGAAGTGACTTTACGTGACGGGTAGCTTCATCGGGAACATTTTCTAAGACTTTATTGGCGTCCTCTTCGGAAAGGGCGCCCAGCAGGTCAGCGGCATCATCCGATGCCAGGTGGTCAACAATCTCACCGACACGGTTAGACTCAAGGTACTCCAGGATAAAGTTTCTCGCTTCATCATTTAAGTCTACAATAATCTCCGAAGCTTCTTTTGGATCAAGAAGACAAAAGATCTCCTTGGCTTCATCATGATGCAGGGAATTCATCAATCTGGCAATGTCTGCAGGATGATGACGACTTAACATGTCGATGATGCTGTCACTCTTCCCGCTTTTAAGGAGATCCTTCACAAGATCGATATCTATTTGTTGATTTTCAGGCATAGAATAAATTAGCACCTTAGAAGTTATTTTCTGCGTTTTTCTGGCAGAAAATAATTTCGTGAAGGTACTTATCCGGTTCATCCGGGTTAAGTTTCAGGATTAGCATTTTCCCGTTAATGATTAATGGAATGACCGATACAACAGGGCACTTAATATCTTTCGTTATCTCTACAAAACACGGTTTCCGCCCATTTCGGGCCCCGTCACGACCTTCCTCGTAAAGACTTATCAATGGACACTTTTTCCAGAGGCCTCTTACAGTGTGAATTTGCGGAATAAATCAATAGCAAAAATAGCACTTTAAAAAAAGAGCTGTCAAGAAAGGTTTATCTTTCCGAGTGTCCGACAGCCCAACCCTTTGCCCTCTCAACGGCCCTTTTCCAGCCGGCGTAGCGGCAATCCGCGCCCTCTTTATCCATACGGGGAAGATACCGTTTCCCCTCCTGCCAGTGACAGGCGATTTCATTCATGTCTTTCCAGAAACCGACGGCCAGTCCGGCCATATAGGCAGCGCCCAGTGCTGTCGTTTCGGCAACTTTTGACACGACAAGGGGCACACCCAGTATGTCCGCCTGAAATTGCATGAGCACTGAATTAGCCACGGCGCCTCCGTCTGCGCGCAGCTCTTTTAGTTCAATTTTAGAATCAGCCTCCATGGCGAGGACGAGGTCCTTTACCTGGTAAGCGATCGCTTCAAGGGCTGCCCTCACCATATGCGCCCTTCCCGTCCCCCGTGTAAGGCCTACCACTGTTCCCCTTGCATACATATCCCAATAGGGCGCACCCAGGCCGACAAAGGCCGGCACGAAATAAACACCTGCCGTATCATCGACCTCTTTTGCCACCTCTTCGCTTTCAGACGCATGTGAGATAAGTTTCATTTCGTCTCTTAACCACTGGATGGCCGCGCCGGCAATGAACACACTGCCTTCAAGGGCGTAATCGACCTTATCATTCATCCCCCAGGCCTGTGTGGTAAGCAGTCCATGACTGGACGTAAACCTCTCCTCACCTGTATTCATAAGAAGAAAACAACCTGTACCGTAAGTATTTTTAGCCAGGCCTTTCTCAAAACAGCCCTGCCCGAAAAGCGCCGCCTGCTGATCACCGGCAATTCCTGTGATAGGGATTTCAGCGCCAAGAACCGTTTTATCTATCTTTCCAAAGTAACCGCTCGAGTTCCTGACTTCCGGCAGAAGGCTTTCAGGCACAGACAGGCGTTTGGCAATAGATTCATCCCATTTATTATCATTAATGTTAAAAAGCATTGTCCGTGATGCATTGCTGAAATCTGTTGCATGGACCTTTCCACCCGTCAGATTGTATAAAAGCCAGCTGTCTACTGTGCCGAAACAGAGTTCCCCCTTTTCAGCTCTTGACCTTGCACCTTCCACATTATCAAGAATCCACTTGATTTTCGTGCCGGAAAAATAGGCATCGACGACAAGACCTGTTTTCTCCCTTATGACAGGCTCCATGTTGTCTTTTTTCAGTTCATCACAAAGCTGCGATGTCCGTCGGCACTGCCAGACAATGGCGTTATAAACAGGCTTGCCGCTCACCCTGTCCCAGATAATGGTTGTTTCCCTCTGGTTGGTTATGCCCACAGCTTCTATATCAGAAGGTGAGATACCGGCTTTTTTAATGACTTCCTTTGCTGTGAAGAGCTGACTTTCCCATATCTCCATTGGATCATGTTCAACCCAGCCGGGATTTGGATAAATCTGTCTGAATTCCTTTGACACCTGAGCAACAGGGGTTCCCGATTTATCGAAGAGAATGCTCCTTGAGCTCGTCGTTCCCTGATCAAGGGCCAGAATGTACGTTGGCAAGGCTGCCTCCAGATTTATAAATTTAGAAGAGCTCGGGAGGGCTTGTAACTCTAGCCGGTAACTTGGTATTCATTGTTTTATTAAACCAGCAATTAAATGCGCAGCGTTCCAGACCCGATTAATAACCCCTCCCAACCTCCCCTTACCTTAAGGGGAGGCGTTTTATTCCCCCTCTTAGAGAAAGAGGGGGAAAGGGGGAGTTAGAAAAGATGCCGTCTGTATTGCCTGGTTAATAATTAATAATATGACCTGTCATGATAATCCTTAGAAAATGGCCTCAACAAACTCATCGGCATAAAAATCCCTCAAATCATTGATACCTTCCCCTACACCGATATAACGGATGGGGATCTTAAGTTCATCGGCAATGCCAATAATAACGCCACCCTTTGGAGTTCCATCAAGTTTGGTAACGGCAATGCCGGTAATCCCTACGGCCTCGTTAAAGAGTTTCGCCTGCGAGATGGCATTCTGTCCTGTTGTGGCATCAACGACGAGCAGCACCTCATGGGGCGCCTCGGGAATAACCTTTGACATTACTCTTTTTATCTTTTTCAGCTCGTCCATAAGATTGATCTTAGTGTGAAGACGTCCAGCCGTGTCGATGATAACCAGGTCCGCGCCTCTTAACTTTCCCGCTTCGACGGCATCATAGGCAACGGCAGCAGGATCAGAGCCGTCCGGATGTTTTATAATATCGATTCCGCTTCTTTCTGCCCAGACATCAAGTTGTTCAATGGCCGCCGCCCGGAAGGTGTCACCGGCAGCAATAATGACATTCTTTCCATAGGATTTGTACCTGGAGGCAAGTTTTCCGATAGTCGTCGTTTTGCCGACGCCGTTAACGCCAACCACCATCATGACAAGCGGCTTCCTGCCCTCAAAACTCAGCCTGGACTCCTCAGACTTAAGGATGTTAAACATCTCGGATTTAATTGACTCTCTCAAGGCATGGTCATCATTAAGTGCCTTTCTTCTTACTTTATCCTGCACTGCCTCAAGGATGTCATAGGTCGTTTTCACACCCAGATCAGCCATAATCAGGATTTCTTCAAGTTCTTCAATAAGCTTATCATCAATCTCTTTCTTTCCCAGAATTGCGCGGTCAATCTTTTTAACCAATCCCTCGCTGGTACCGGAGAGCTTGCTTTTCAGCTTACTGAAAAAACCTTTCTTTTCCTGTCCTTCCAATTTCTCAACCCTTTCCTTATTTGTTCTGCTTAATGAGGACGAGTATAGTACAGAGTCTCTAAATATTCAACATGATTGCAGGATTATGGAGCAATAAAAAAGGGCAAGTGTCTATTAAGACGCTTGCCCTTTGCAAATAGCATGGTGAATTTATGAATTAAAGAAAAAATCGGCAGTAATCATAGTAATCGTGAAGCAAAAGAATGTTTTCAGTCTCTGGATGACTTCAGGATTTGACCGATTAGAGCTTTTAAAATGTATTAAAATCAGTAGTAATCCCAGTAATCGCGAAGCTAATAATCTTTTTTTTAGCCTCTGAAGAAAATCTGTTTTTCAATCGAGACTGTAGTTTGGGGCTTCTTTTGTAATATTCACATCATGGACATGACTCTCTCTCAGACCTGCATTGGATATCCTGATAAAAGTAGCTTTCGTCTTTAACTCTTCAATATTACTGCATCCTGTATAGCCCATGCCTGCGCGCAGACCGCCCACCAGCTGATGAATACTGGAAGAAAGGGGGCCTCTGTAGGAAACCCTCCCCTCGATCCCCTCAGGTACGAGCTTCACTTCATTGTCCACCTGATCCTGGAAATATCGGTCTTTGCTCCCTTCCTTCATGGCGCCTATTGATCCCATGCCCCTGTAGACTTTATAGGTTCTTCCCTGATAAAGCACAGTTTCACCGGGACTTTCATCGGTGCCGGCAAAGAGGCTGCCGATCATGACGGAGCTTGCGCCTGCGGCGATAGCCTTTGCAATATCACCGGAATATTTAATCCCCCCGTCTGCGATGACGGGGATATCATGTTTCTTCGCTTCTGCAGAACAATCGGCAATGGCTGTCAATTGAGGAGTCCCGACACCTGCAATAATACGCGTCGTACAGATAGACCCGGGCCCGATACCCACTTTAATGGCATCGACACCGGCCTTGATGAGATCTTTAGCCGCTTCTGCCGTGGCGATATTGCCTGCAATAAGCTGACATTGAGGGAAACTCTTTTTTATCTCTTTAACGGCTTCCAGAACCGATTTTGAGTGACCGTGGGCCGTATCGATTGCAATAACGTCTGCACCGGCATTGAGTAGAGCGGAAAGACGCTCATCCCTGTCTGCACCAACACCAATAGCAGCACCCACCCTTAACCTGCCAAGGTGATCTTTACAGGAGTGAGGATATCTTATGCTTTTCTCAATATCCTTGATCGTTATAAGCCCCTTGAGATTGCCCTTATCATCTACGACCAATAGCTTTTCTATTCTATGTTTATGAAGGATATCCTTGGACTCCTCCAGCGTGGTCCCTTCAGGGACCGTGACAAGGTTCTCCTTGGTCATAACATCTTCAATCTTGAGATAAAGGTTCTTTTCAAACCTCAGGTCCCTGTTTGTCAGAATGCCGAGCAGTTTGCCCTTTTTTGTTACGGGAACACCGGAGATCTTGTATTTCTTCATTATCTCCACGGCATCATAAATATGCTGATCGGGGGCAATCGTAATGGGATCGACAATCATGCCGCTTTCTGACTTTTTTACCTTGTCCACTTCCATTGCCTGCTCTTCAATGGAGAGATTTTTATGGATTATACCCAGCCCCCCTTCCTGTGCCATGGTGATGGCCAGTCTGGCCTCTGTGACGGTGTCCATAGCAGAACTTACAATGGGAATATGTAGTTTGATCTGGCGGGTAAGGAAGGTTGATGTATCGACTTCTCTAGGTAACACATCAGACTGTGCAGGCTGTAGCAATACATCATCAAAGGTAAGACCAGATCTGATCTTTTCAATACTCATATTTTAATTCAACCTTAAGTTTAAGGATTTAAATAATGGATGCAGTCAGGGTTTTAACTTTTTTAAATCGGCAGGACCTATATCTAACAGTGACCTATTATGAAAGAATATTTCTGATTTCTGCGATACTCTTCTTAATGGCTTTGAAGCCCTCTTTGATCTCCCTTACTTTAGGTGAGGCAGGGTCTCCTTGCCCGGGCGAAGTCTCTTCCCTTAATTTTACCCTTGCACCGGCAATGGTAAATTTTTCGTCATAGAGAAGGCGTTTAATTTTAAAAATTATTTCAACATCTTTTCTTCTGTATAAACGCTGGTTACCACCATCTTTTTTGGGATTAATTTCATGGAATTCAGACTCCCAAAATCTTAAGACGTGCGGTTCCAGCTCGCTTAGTCTACTCACCTCACCGATTTTAAAATATTTTTTATCAGGTATGGCAGCGCTCATCTTCTTAATTTATCAGGAATTTATCAAGTCTTTAAGAACGTTACTCGGCTTGAAGGTGATTACCTTTCTGGCAGAGATTTCTATTTCATCCCCTGTCTGCGGATTTCTTCCCCGTCTTGCTTTCTTCCGTCTGATGGTAAAGTTTCCAAAGCCGGATATTTTAACGTTTTCTTCAGATTCAAGTGTTGTTTTAATTGTGTCGAAGATAGTCTCTATGGCAAGGGCCGTTTCCTTCTTTGATATCCCTACTTTTTCATAAATATTCTCAATTATATCAGCTTTCGTCATTGAGATTTTCCCTCCTACAGATAATTTCTAACTTAAATGTTTAGTAACTTAGAAATAATATTCTACGATTTTCTGGCAGAATATGATTTAGCTTCGCACAATCGCCCTAAGAAGACATACTACGAAGACTTGATTTCGTGAAGGCAGTTATGAGGTCCCCTTTATCTTACAGTCGCTCCTGATTCTTCAACAACACCCTTTACAATTGAATCATGTAACTTATTAACCTCTTCATCGGTGAGTGTTCTTTCAAAACAGCGGTACCTGAGCCTGAAGGCAATACTCTTTTTTGCCTCTCCGATAGACTCGCCCTCAAACTGGTCAAAAATTTCCACGCTTTCCAGAAGCTTTCGCTCCTTCTGCCTGAAACTCTCCATTATTTTGGAGAGGTCAACATTTTTATCTACCAGAAGCGCTACATCTCTTTCAACAAAGGGATAAACAGGAATATCTTTAAATGACTTCCCTTCCCCACGCACCTTATTGACAGCACCAAGATCAAGGTCAAATATAAACAGTTTTTGCCCAAGGTCGTAGTTTTCAACAACCGATGGATGAAGTTCGCCTATAACTGCCAGTTCGATATCCCCGCTAAAAACTTTAGCACCTTTACCGGGATGAAGGTAGGATATATCAGAACAGTTCGTGAAAGTATAATCTCTGAGATTCAGCAAATCAAGCAGATTTTCAAGGCTTCCCTTGAGATTAAATATGTCAGTCCCCTTTTTCCACAACAGAGGCGCCTTTTCGCCAGTCATGAGGGCACACAACCTGAGGCCTTCACTGTAATGACTATTGCCTGAGAGAAAGACCTTGCCTGTCTCGAAGAGCATTAATTCCTTATTTTGCTTTTTTATATTTATTGCTGCCGCATTGAGAAGTCCCGGTATGACAGTTGACCTCATCGTGGAAAGCTCTTCAGATATGGGATTCAATATTTTTATGGTATTCCGTAAAATGTCCTGTGAAGGGACAGCTAACCTGTCAAGTTCATCAGGTGAAGTAAATGAATAGTTTACAACCTCATCGTATCCAGCATTAGCCATAAACCTCTTAACCTGCATCAGATCCAATGCCATCTCATGAGCATGGACTGAAGGCATGCTTCCGGACAGCTTTTCAACGGGGATAGAAGAATAACCTTTAAGGCGAGCAATCTCTTCAATGAGATCAATTTCCCTTTCTATATCGACTCTGTAGGAGGGCGGGGAAACCTCATAACCATGGCCCGATTTAACAAGTTCCATTCCAAGGTCCTTTAAATAGCCTGTGGCTTCATTTTCATCGATATTAATTCCCAGGATGTCGTTACAGCGGTGAGATCTGAAGAGAATCTCTCTTTTTTGATATGAAGCCGGAATTACTTCAACAGTGCCTGAAGAGATCTCGCCGCCTGCCAGAGAGGCGAGTAACTGGGCCGCCCTGTTAATTGCCCTTTCAACGCCAAGGGGATCAACACCCCGCTCAAAACGATGAGAAGACTCGGTATGCAAACCAAGTTTTCTTGAAGTAATACGTACAGTTTCCGGCGTAAAGTAAGCGCATTCAAGGACAATATCGGAAGTCTCGGTTGTTACGGCAGAGTGATCGCCACCCATAATACCTGCAATGGCAAGAGGTTTCCTGTTGTCGCAAATGAGAAGTTCTTCACCGGTAAATTTTCGTTCCACCCCGTCAAGTGTTTTTAAGGTTTCCATTTCGCCGGCTTTCCTGACAACGATTTTGCCGCCTTCTATTCTTCCCAGGTCAAAGGCGTGTAAGGGATGGCCTAACTCAAGCATAACATAGTTTGTTACGTCAACGACATTGTTAATGGCCCTCACGCCTGCAGCTTCCAGCCTTTTTCTTATCCACAGCGGCGATCGTTCAACCTTGACCCCTTTAATTACCCTTGCTGAATAGTGACCGCATAATGAAGGGTCCTTAATCTCAACAGCGATGTCAGCCTCGGAGGTCCGCGGGGATTCCTTTAGGATTATTTCAGGAAAGTCAGCCTTTTTTCCGGTAAGGGCAGCAAGCTCTCTTGCCGTACCGAATACACTGAGGCAGTCGGGCCTGTTGGGTGTGAGACCAACCTCAAAAATGGAGTCACTATAACCGCCTGAGCCCTGAGCTTTTTTGACAGTACAGCTGTCAGCTATTTTGATTTGACTGGAACTGCTTGTGAGAACATCGGCCAGGCTGGCGCCCAAAAGGGAATCATCAGGCAAAATCATCACGCCCGAGCTTTCCTCTGTTAAACCCAGTTCTTTTTCTGAGCAGAGCATGCCGTCAGACTCTACGCCTCTCAACTTCGATTTCTTGATTTTATGGCCTGAGAGTTTTGCACCCGGAAGAGCAAGGGGGACAATATCCCCAATGTTTACTTTCAGATCACCACAAACTACGCTGTACTGCTCATCCTGAGCGTTTACAGAGCAAATTCTCAGCTTGTCCGCATTGGGATGGGCATCGATGGCGGAGATTCTTGCAACGATGACATTTTCAAACGACAGATCGCGGTAATCAATGCCCTCTACCTCAAGACCGGCCATAGTCAGTGTATGGGCGACTTTGGCAATATCATCTGATACTTCTATGTAATCACTAAGCCATTCAATACTTATCTTCATGTGATGCCCATTCCACTATAAAATGATTCGAGACAGGATCACAGGATAGGCAGGACAAATAAAAAAGGGGCATCCTGTTCATCCCGTCAAAATATTTTCTGTCTCATTATTACTTTAAAAGTTCTAGAACTGCTCCAGAAACCGTACATCATTTTCAAAAAACATTCTCAGGTCTTTAATGCCATATTTCAGCATGGCAATCCTTTCCACTCCCATGCCGAAGGCAAAACCTGAATAGACGTCAGGATCGTATCCGACGGCCTTGAAGACTTCAGGATCGATCATTCCCGCACCGAGGATCTCAAGCCACCCTGTGCTCTTGCAGACCCTGCACCCCTCACCGCCGCAGATAACACATTGAATGTCCACTTCAGCGCTTGGTTCTGTAAAGGGGAAAAAACTGGGTCTGAATCTCAGCTGTACGCCGGCACCGAAGATTGTCTCGACAAATGTTGTAAGAACGCCCTTGAGCTGTGCAAAGGTCACCTTTTTATCTACCACAAAGCCTTCAACCTGATGAAACATGGGTGTATGGGTCACATCGGAGTCGCACCGGTATACCGTACCGGGGGCAAGGACCCTGAGAGGCGGAGAATACTTCTCCATGGTTCTGATCTGTACGGGAGATGTGTGCGTTCTGAGGAGGAAATTCTCTGAGAGATAAAAGGTGTCCTGCATCTCTCTTGCAGGGTGATCCTTGGGAATGTTAAGGGCCTCGAAGTTATAGAAATCCGTTTCTATATCCGGGCCCTCTTCAACTGTAAATCCGAGGGGGATAAATGCCTTTGTTATTTCTTCGCAAACAGTCGTGACGGGGTGCAGGCTCCCCGTTGGAATCCGCCTTCCGGGCAGCGTCAGGTCAACGCGTTCTGATTGAAGCTTTTTTTCCTTTAAAGTAAGGGCGAGATGGGCCCCCCTTTTTGAGAATATTTCTTCAAGAAATCGTTTCGTCTCATTGGCAGACTGTCCAAGGCGAGGCCGCTCCTCATTAGTGAGAGAACCCACTTTTTTGAGGACGTCACTTACTTTACCCTTCTTGCCAAGAAAGGCAACTCTAATGCCTTCCAGCTCCTGTTCAGAACCGGCTTGCAATACCGCCTCTTCCGCCTCATGTTTAAAGGCAGTTAAACTATCAATGAGATCATTCAGCATTTAGGGATCAGGCTTTGAGGGCATCCTTTGCCATGCCGGCAACAGCGGCAAATCCCGCGGGATCAGTGACTGCAATATCAGCCAATACTTTTCTGTCCAGATTAACGGCAGCCTTCTTAAGACCGTCTATCAACCTGCTGTAAGAGATTGAATTCATTCTGGCAGCGGCATTAATCCTGGCGATCCAGAGACGCCTGAAGTCCCTCTTTTTAAGCTTTCGGCCTGTATAGGCATAGGCTAAGGCCTTGTCAACAGCCTCTGTGGCCGTTCTGAACAGTTTGCTTCTTGCGCCCCTGTAGCCTTTGGCCAGTTTGAGCACTTTATTTCTTCTTCTTCTTGCCTTAAATCCCTTCTTAACTCTTGACATTTCTACTTAACTCCTTAATCAACATTCTACTTTTACTATTATTTTTCTTAATTCTTAACGACTCTAAGACTATTGGACTTACGACTCTCGACTATCTACAATCCTTAAGCGTAGGGAATCAGTCTCTTTATCGCCTTTTCGTCACATGCCGCGACAATACCATCCTGCCTCATCCCTCTTTTAAGTGATGTTGTCTTTTTTGTCAGGATATGATTCTGCCCCGCCTTTTGACGTTTCACTTTGCCACTGGCCGTCACCTTAAACCGTTTGGCAGCGCCCCTGTTAGTTTTCATTTTTGGCATTAAACTTCTCCTTAACCTTTATATAAAAAATTCAATTTTACTATTGTTTTTCTTAATCCTTTTCGACTCTCAGACTCTCAGACTCTCAGACTTACGACTATCCCTAATCCCTAATCCCTAATCCTCATTCATTTTGGTTTTAACGGTGCGAGAATCATGAACATATTACGACCCTCAACTTTGGGAAGATACTCTACCTTCGCCTCTTCCTTAACCTCACCTGCTATCCTGTCAAGAATTTTTCTACCCCTGTCCATATAGGCCATTTCCCGGCCTCTGAAGACGACACTGATCTTCACCTTATTGCCTTCGGCAATGAACTGCAGTGCATGTTTAACCTTAAACTGGTAATCATGCTCATCTATTTTTGGGCGGAATTTTATTTCCTTAAGGACAACAACGGACTGCTTCTTTTTAGCCTCATGGGCCTTTTTGCTCATTTCATACTTGTATTTCCCGTAGTCCATGATTTTGCAGACCGGCGGCGTGGCATTAGAAGCAACTTCCACCAGGTCATAACCACGATTTCTGGCCTGTTCAAGGGCCGTTCTCGTCGGGATGACACCAAGCTGCACTCCATTCTCATCAACTGCTCTGACTTCAGGAGCCCTTATCCCTTCATTAATATTAACCTTGTTTTTATCCGCCCTCTTATTTATGGCTAAACCTCCTGCGTTAATTTACATTCTTCTTCAATTAAAGTTGCAAACTCTTCCGGCGTCATCATGTCCAGAGCTTCTCCTGAGCGTGACCTTGGAGAAACTTTGCCCTCTGCCAGTTCTTTATCACCTACAACCAGCATGTAGGGTATTTTTTGAAGCTGCGCCTCACGTATCTTAAAACCCAGCTTTTCATTTCTGCAATCTTTTTCGACTCTTACGCCACGTCCTTTAAGTAGTCCTTCAATCTTGCTTACATACTCGGCCTGCTTGTCCGTTATATTCAGAACAACAGCCTGAACAGGTGCAAGCCATGTGGGAAATGCACCGGCATAATGTTCAATCAAGACGCCGATAAAGCGTTCGATGGAACCGAGAATAACGCGGTGAATCATAACAGGACGGTGCCTTTCTCCGTCCTTGCCTACATAGTGAAGGTCAAATCTTTCAGGCAGTGTGAAATCACACTGGATTGTAGCACACTGCCACTCCCTGTCAAGACAATCTCTGAGTTTGACATCTATTTTGGGTCCGTAAAATGCGCCATCACCTTCATTGACGTCATAGTCCATCCCCATGTCGTCAAGGCTGCCAATAAGTGCCTCCGTCGCCCGTTCCCAGTCTTCGTCAGAACCGATCGACTTTTCAGGACGGGTACTGATCTCCAGGCTGAATGGAAAGTCGAAAATAGCCATCACATCTCTGACGAACTCGACGACGCCCTTTATTTCATCTTTGAGCTGCTCCGGCGTACACAACAAATGGGCATCATCCTGCGTAAAGCCCCTGACACGCATAAGGCCGTGCAGAACGCCGGACTTTTCATGCCTGTGTACCGTCCCGAGTTCAAAATATCTTAAAGGCAGATCCCTGTAGCTTCTTACCTTTGAGGCATAGATGATCATATGGGCAAGACAATTCATCGGCTTGACGCCATAGCCTACGTCCTCAACATCGGTAAAATACATATTCTCCCGATAGTTGTCGTAGTGGCCCGACTTCTGCCAGAGCTCAGTCTTGAGAAGCTGCGGCCCCTGCACCAGGTCATAGCCGCGCTTGATATGCTCCTTGCGCTCAAACTCTTCCAGGAGATATTTCAGCATGGCGCCCTTTGGATGGTATATGACAAGACCGGCGCCAACGTCATCATTAATCTCAAAGAGTTCAAGCTCCCTGCCTATCTTACGGTGGTCTCTCTTTTTTGCCTCTTCCAGCCTTTCGAGGTGCAGTTTAAGGGCCTTCTTGTCCGGGAAGGCCGTGGCATAGATACGCTGCAGCATGGGGTTTTTTTCGTTCCCCCGCCAATAGGCGCCGGCTACGCTCAGCAGTTTATAGGCCTTAATCCTGCCCGTGCTCGGAAGATGAGGCCCCCGGCAAAGATCCACCCAGTCACCCTGTCTGTACAGAGAAACCTCGTCATCGTCAATCGCCTTAATGAGCTCAACCTTATAGGTCTCACCCATTTTATCAAAGAGCTCAATGGCCTCCTCCCTGGAAACCACTTCCCTTACAAGGGGAATATCTTTTTCTATGATCTCCGCCATTTTGGCTTCGATCTTTTCAAAATCTTCAGGGGTAAAGGGCTTATCATAATCAAAATCATAATAAAACCCCTTATCAATAACTGGCCCGATGGTCACCTGGGCCCCTTTGAAAACCTCCTGAACAGCCTGAGCCATCACATGAGACGAGGTGTGTCGATACACTTCAATCCCCTCGGGACTGTCAGGGGTAACAATCTCAATGGAAGCATCTTCTTCCAAGGGACAGTTCAGATCAACAAGCTTGCCGTTTATCTTTCCTGCAACAGCAGCCTTGCCCAGGCCCTGGCCGATGGAAAAGGCAAATTCACCAACTGTTGTCGCCTTGGGCACTTCTTTTTGAGAGCCGTCGGGCAGTGTAATCCTAACCTTATCCAAAGCGTATTAAAACCCTGTTTTAGAGCAGTTATTATAAGTAAAATCTGTTTAATGGTAGGCGCGGGCGGGATTGAACCGCCGACATCTACCCTGTCAAGGTAGCGCTCTCCCACTGAGCTACGCGCCTG
>JADFVM010000048.1 GCA_015222555.1 Pseudomonadota bacterium | reverse complement strand
TCAACTTTCTTCCAGTTAACAGCTTATTGCCCAAGACTGCTGGATGCTTCGACGGGCTCAGCATGACAGGGAGAATAGAATCATTTATGAAGAAAAATCGTCACCTCTTAATCAGGAGCGGACTATCTCATCATACTTGACATCACCCTCTTTCAGTATTAATCTTTCCATGTACTGAATAAACAGTTCAAGATACATTAATGACGAGTGCGCCCAATGGAAGGAAAGAAAGTTTCTGAAAGCAGTGTCACCCATTCACATGTCATGATGCCCCTGGATGCAAACCAGGCCGGCAATGTGCATGGTGGACTGATTATGAAGCACATTGACACTACAGCCGGTGTCGTCGCCTGTCGCCATGCACGAAAAAATGTCGTTACGGCGTCGCTCGACAGAATTGATTTCTTTCACCCCGTCTATGTGGGCGATCTCCTCACATTGAAAGCAAGCCTTAACTTTGTAGGGAAAACGTCAATGGAAATAGGCGTCCGCGTAGAGGCAGAGAATCTGTTAAAGGGGAAAACCCTTCATACGGCATCAGCCTTTCTCACCTTTGTGGCACTCGATGAAAATGGATTGCCAACGGCGGTCCCTCCACTTATTCTGCTTTCAGATGAGGAAAAGCGACGTAATAAAGCAGCGAAAGAAAGAAAAGAGATGAGACTGGCCTTGAAAGGGAAAGAATAGTGAAGGCCAGCAGGAAACCTTCCCAATTGCCATTAAATGACAATATCCAAGAGACGTAGCATTGCTCTGCCCTTATTCAAGAATCGAAACTTTCAATAAAAAAAACGGAGCCTCCCTTTGAAGACTCCGCCCTCATCAAAAAACTCATCCCTCTAATAACTACATCGCAACCGCTGCTGACATAGAGCCGGACAGGTTAGCTGCCACAAAGTCCCAGTTTACCAGCTTTTCAAGAAAGGTATTTATGTAATCGGGTCGTCTGTTCTGATAATCAAGATAGTAGGCATGTTCCCACACATCGATAGTGAGCAATGCCTTTTGCCCATAGGCAAGAGGAGTATCGGCATTAGGTGTTTTTGTCACCTTCAGTCGGCCCTCATCAAGAACGAGCCATGCCCATCCGCTTCCGAATTGAGTGGCGGCGGCCGTTTTAAATTCCTCAATAAAATTAATCAGACTGCCCAGATCACTTTCAATTTTTTCATTAAGCTCTCCTGACGGGGCGCCACCGCCGCCTGCCTTCATGCATTGCCAGTAAAAGCTGTGATTCCAGACTTGTGCGGCATTATTAAAAATCAGAACCCTTGAAGCATCACCTGCCGATTTCTTGACAATCGTCTCCAGGTTTTCACTCTCCAGATCTGTGCCCGAAATAAGACCATCCAGCTTGGTCACGTAAGCGCTGTGATGTTTGCCATAATGAAATTCAAGCGTTCGCTCGCTTATGTAGGGTTCCAGTGCATTTTTAGGATATGGTAGTTCCGGTAATGTAATCGCCATGATATTCCCCCTCCTGATTACGGTTTTTAGAATTTCTTTCTACTGTAAACTTTATCAGGGAATTAAGTATTGTCAAGGAAGAGGTCATGAAACTATGCTTTGCAGTGATTCACCGATACAAAGCAGGTCAAATTATCGGGTGGAAGTTGAAAACTCGATGCAGGTTTTTCCGCAAAAAAAAGGGGCGACCGAGAAAGTCGCCCCATAAACATTAAGGAAGATAAAAAGTTTTTAACAAAGAAGCCTTACCTGTTTGATGCTAAATATCCTTATAGGCGATCGTTCTTTCAAACCCGTTGAAGGATACACCATCCACTTCAATGTAAGGATCGGGGCCAAAGTAGTTCAGCCTTCCCCCCCTCTGGTTGGGTTCGAGGAGAATATCCCGCCCTCTGCTGAATTTCACCCTGTTTTCACAGATGGAACCGAAGAAGTAATCCGTTTTTTTCGGATCCTTGTCGGCCTCGGAAATATCTACGGGAACCCATCCCTTGCCCGGCACGTAAAACTTGGCCCAGCAGTGGTAGCCCCCCTTTTTAGGTGCCACCTGGTCTTTGCCCGGCTTAAGTGGAAAACCCATTTCAAAGACGACGGGAATGCCCTGGGTACGCATTATGGAGCCAAAGAAAGAGTGAAAATCGGTGCAGTTACCCGTTCCCTCCTTGCCACCAGAAATGGTCAGACAAAGGCGATTTACATCCCCCTTGCCCCAGCCGGGAATGCTCTTATTGTAAGCCATCTTGTCGAGGATAAAATCATAGGCACCTTTCGCTTTTGCAACATTACCCCTCTTTCCCTTTGTGGCCTGGGCCGCAAATTTCTTTAGGGTATCATTAATAACGGCATATTTGGATGGGGTAAGGTAACGGTAGTAAGGCCCCATATCTCCCAGATTTGCACTAGAATTCTTGAGTTTTTTATTTCTGATTTCATCCCGTTTGACTTTAAAGGTCATCTTGACCTCAAAGTCCTCGGCACCAGGCATGGGCTTAACATAGAGAATCCCGTTGCCAAACTCCTTGTCATAGTTGACCTTTGTCGGATAGGGACTCTTCACGTTCATCTCCAGAATTTCCTGGGCTTCATCATTGGTCGGGTAGGGCAGCCATACATCTACATCCTTGGCATCGGAAGGAATCCCTTTTACCTTGACGGTATAGGACATTTGAAAGGTTCTGTTCTTGGCCTTTGCGGCCTGGATGTAGTCGGGCATCGCAATACAAACAACTGCAATAAGAGCGGCTACAATTTTTCTACTCATCTTGATAAAACCCCATAAAATATTAAAATTTAAAGCTGCCGCCAGCCAGAATCTCGTCAGAATCCATTCCTGCTCCCTCCTTGGATACCTTTTCGTATTCAAGTGCCACAAAGGTCTTGCTGCTCAAATAGTAAGATGCGCCTACAGCAGCACGCAACTCTTCCTGATTAGCCAGATCGTCATCACTGTTCTCTATTCTTGCCTTAAGAAGCAATTCGTTTAGCCGGTAATCAGCTCCGAACTGAAGGACGGCAAGGTCCCTGCCGGGAGAATTGTCATAGTCCGCAATCAGTGTAAATTCACCGTGAAATGTAAGGGCTGCCATTTTGAAGCTTGCGCCTGCATTGAGCCTAATTTCATCATCTTCCGCCTTGCTGGCATCTTTTCCCAGCATAGCCAGCGATGCCTCAACAAAAAGCCCTTCAAGAAGGTCACTTGTCTGTGCTCTTACAGTAAAGCTGTCTTTCAACCCGACATCCTCATTGTTTTCCGCGTCTTTTTCAAAAATTGCAGCAGCCAGAGAACCTACGCCTTTTAATTCGTAATTGCCGTGAATTCCCCACACTTTATCTATCTCAAGGCCATGAGTCCTTGAACTCAGAAGAAATCTTTCATAGTCCTGGCCGAATGGCATTTCATCTTTGCCAACAATAAGGGTCAAAGGCTTGTTCCCAACATTCCTGAATATAACCTGTGCCTCTTCAACATACTTATGTGTCGCGGAGTTGTTATTCATATCCGAACCGTCAAGTTTAATCAGAGCCCCTATATTATTTTCAATGTTTTTTTCAAACTGAAGGTAAAGTTCTTCTGGCAGAAACTTGTCATCTCCTTCATTCGCATAGAGGTCATGGCTATACCTGTAATGAACCTCAATTACACCACTGATTTTAAGATCATCTTCGGCCATTGCCGGAACAGCCATAAAAATAAAGAATAATATAGCGATACAAATTTTCATTTAACTAACCTCCTGTCTGTTTTTTATTCGAACGTAATTGTTGCACGCAGTTGCCATTAAGTCAAATTGATAATGTCTATGAATATGCGTTGCAGGCATACAGATTATGAATGGATTAGCACTGAGATAGATTTTCTGACCTATTCAGGCCTGACTTGAAAGAAAATCCAGGAAAGTCTGACAGAGGGGACTTTTATTCCTGAGACGGTGGGAAATAATATAGAGGTTCCTTACGATAGGAAGCCCCTTCATCTTTATAACCTTTAGGGAAGCCATTTTAAGTTCATCTTCAATGGACAGGCTGGAAACAATGGAAAGACCGATACCTGATTTGACTGCCCGCTTTACCGCTTCCGTAGAGCCCATTTCCGCAACAATATTCAGATCTGCGCTTGTGAAGCCACTTTTTTTTATCCCTTCTTCCAGCGCCCGCCTTGAACCTGACCCATTTTCCCTGAAAATGAGCGGAATGGTTTTGAATTCTTCCACTGAAATCTTGCCTGTTTTATAAGATGAGGGGGCAATTAAAACCAGCTCATCGGTGGTGAGGATACTACTCTCAATGCGGTCATCATCAACCCTTGCACCGACCAGGCCCAGCTCAATTTTTCCATTCATGACCATCTCAGCGATGACCTTCGTATCCCCTATGCGCAAGTTAGCCCTCACCTCGGGATATTTGCTTTTGAACTTTCCAATAAGTGATGGAAGGAGAAATTCGCCGGGTATTGTACTTCCTCCCATATCCAGAGTTCCTCTCATCTCGCCGGAATACCTTGCAAGGGCTTGTTCCGCCGAGCTTTTGAGCCCTTCTATATCTTTAGCATAAGCATATAAAATATCGCCGGCCTTAGTGGGGGCAATCTCCCTGCTTAGCCTGTCGAAAAGTTTTAGCTGGAGATCATCTTCAAGTGCCTTGATATGACTGCTCACAGTAGGTTGAGTAAGTAGAAGTTCTTCTGCCGCTTGCGAAAAACTTCTCTTTTTATATACCTTGCAAAAAACATTTAAATATCGAAGAGCCATAAAACGTTGTCCTTAAACTTTCTCCATATCCTCATATACAATTATTCCACCAAGATGCCCCAGATATATCAATGGCGGCAAAATGGTCAGGTTGAGTATAACGAAGGCTACCGTGAGAAGAATCCCTCCTTCGAGAACACCGGGATTAAGGTAGTACCAAAGTGTACAACATCCTCCGATAAAGAATATCACCAGCCCGTATTTCACCTTTACTAAAAATATCGCTACCATCGCCCCCTGGTATCTTTTTTTCCATTCAAAGATACCTGACAGATAGGAGACAGGCGCACTTAATGTTGCCAGCACCATAAGATAAAAATAGGTTTGCTGGAATGAATCCTTCCTGAAGATAAGAAATAGAAACATGAATAGCATTGCAACGGGATAGAGGGCATTTGTAAAGTGAAGTAGCATGGAATGGATGTGAAAATCTTTTTCCCCTATCCCTTGACCTATGCTCCACTTCCATGAGCGTACAGGTTTGCTTTCATCTTCCTTATCCCAAAGAAAACCCGTTGTAGGAACGACCATATTCTCTACAATCATGTTTTCCTGAAAATAATAAACCTCATTAACCTCTACAACATTCAGCACCGGGGGGTCAGATTTATCATTCCGAACTGAATTTCCAAGTTCAGCCCTGAATGAATCCATAGCAAGATCCACAGCAGATGACATATCTCTTGCTTCGATACTTCTAGCGGCATAAAAACCATTTTTTTTCACTTTATTGTCTGTTTTTATTAGAAAGTTTTGTCCTCTAATACAGACTTCAAACTTATTCAATAGCTACCTCTGAATTTAATGTTCTTGTTCATGATTTTGACTACTACATATAAACCTGAAAAAGCACTTGGACACAGATAAGCACTGATTTATTATGATTTTTCAGAGCTTTAGATCAAAGAAAGGTTTAACCTTTGTGTTTAAAAATTCCATAAGAGATTTTTATGTGATAATCATAACTTATCTATGTTTATCTGAGGTTTTTAGGATAAAAGCATTACCAGAGTCAAACCACCCCCTAAACTACCTGGACTGACTAATAGTGAATACGCATAGGCCAATCACTAATTATAGCAGGAAAGGTAAAACATTTGGGAAGGAATCACAACCATCTTGTCAGGTAAGATCTGGCCCCTTAACTTGCAGTTACCGAAAACTCTGTTACAGTTAATAGAATGTTTATTTTGGATCTTTTCGTGTAGTAAATCATCAAAAAATAACCTGTAAGGGAAAAGGGCTTTAATTTAACTGAAAATAATCAGGAGGGTTCAATGAAAACAATTATCATGATTTTAATATCTCTGTTCGTGCTTGGCTCTTCTCAAGTTTATGCCGCAATCCAGGCAGAAGAAGTAATGTATGACGCAGAGGGAGTAACCTTGAAAGGCTACCTTGCCTACGATGATTCATTGAAGAAAAAGCGTCCCGGTGTACTTGTTGTTCATGAATGGTGGGGGCATAATGATTACGCACGCAAACGGGCTAGAATGTTAGCTGAACTGGGTTATACCGCGCTGGCTGTCGATATGTATGGTGACGGAAAACAGGCCGCCCATCCCGAAGAAGCGGGGAAATTTTCTTCAGAGGTCATGAAAAATATGGCCTCGGCCAAGGCAAGATTCATGGCTGCGCTGGAATCGTTGAAAAGACACAAAACAACGGATAGCTCAAAAGTTGCGGCCATCGGTTACTGTTTCGGCGGCGGTGTGGTCTTGCACATGGCCCGGCTTGGCATTGATCTGGATGGCGTTGTCAGTTTTCACGGCAGTTACGCTACCAATATACCGGCTAAAAAAGGTAAAGTCAAAGCGGCCATTTTAGTCTGCCACGGCGCGGAAGACAAATTCGTTACACCAGAACAAATCACGGCTTTTAAAAAAGAAATGAAGGAAGCAGAGGTAAACTTCAGATTTCTTTCATATAAGAATGCCCTGCACAGCTTCACAAATCCGGAGGCCGACAGCTTTGCCAGGAGATTTAAGCTCCCCCTTGCTTATAATGCGGAGGCCGATCAACAATCCTGGACAGATATGCAGAGTTTCTTTAAAGTGATTTTCAAAGAATAGGACGGTTAAACTTGGGAAAAAGCTATTCTGGTTACTTAGTTCAATACAGAGAAACTACTTGTTCATCATGTCAAAAAATTCTCTGTTATTTTTGGTTTTCTTGAGCTTGTCCCGCAGGAATTCCATGCTTTCAATTGAAGTTTGCGAATGAAGAATCTTTCTGAGAATCCAGATTTTATTGAGATCATCCTCATTAATTAGAAGCTCTTCTTTCCTCGTGCCTGACTTATTAATATCAATGGCAGGGAAGATTCTCTTTTCCACCAGTTTTCTGTCAAGGTGAACTTCCATGTTACCCGTTCCCTTAAACTCTTCGAAGATGACCTCATCCATTCTGCTACCGGTGTCGACCAGTGCCGTGGCAATGATCGTCAGGCTACCGCCCTCCTCCATATTCCTGGCGGCCCCGAAAAATCTCTTGGGCCGCTGGAGAGCATTGGCATCGATGCCTCCCGAAAGAACCTTTCCGCTGGGAGGGGTCACTGTATTAAAGGCTCTTGCCAGCCGGGTTATACTATCGAGGAGAATGACAACATCCTTTTTGTGTTCAACGAGCCTTCTCGCTTTTTCAATTACCATGTCGGCAACCTGAATATGTCTTTGGGGCGGCTCGTCAAAGGTGGAGCTGATAACTTCACCCTTTACTGAACGCGCCATATCCGTCACCTCTTCAGGCCTTTCATCAATGAGAAGGACAATCAGAGTGATCTCAGGATGATTGACTGTAATGCTATTTGCAATATCCTGGAGGAGCATTGTTTTCCCTGTTCTGGGCGGTGCAACGATGAGCCCTCTCTGCCCCTTTCCGATGGGACTGACGATATCCACAATTCGTCCCAGAGGATTTTCAGGTCCCGTTTCGAGTTTTATTTGTTCATTCGGGTAGAGTGGCGTCAGGTTATCAAATAGGATTTTTTTCTTTGAGGCTTCCGGATCATCATGGTTAATTTTTTCGACCTTAAGAAGAGCAAAGTATCTTTCAGACTCTTTGGGTGGTCGTATCTGCCCGGAGATAGTATCGCCTGTTTTCAGGCCAAACCGCCTGATTTGTGAGGGCGAGATGTAAATATCATCGGGTCCGGGAAGATAACTGTAGTCAGGTGCTCTCAAAAACCCGAAACCATCAGGAAGAATTTCCAGGACGCCTTCACTGAAGATCTGGCCGTTTTTTGCTGTCTGGGCTTGAAGCATTGCAAAAATGAGGTCCTGCTTTCTCATCCCTGATGCGCCTTCAACCTTGAGACCTTCGGCCATCTTTACGAGGTTATTTATTTTTTCTTCCTTCAGTTCCTTCAAATTCATAGAGGCTCCTTGTTTCTATTGTAAATTAATCAGCTGAATATATTGATGGTTAATAAAAATTGATTGATTATCCTATAATGATTAGGGGGATATTTTACGCAGATATAATGTAAGGTTTTAACCTTTGCTTCTCATTGGGAAAGAAATAAGACAGTATGTTCAGTCAATGACTAACTAAAATTCTCTTTTCTCTCTAACTTGAAAAATTTAATCGCTTGGGGTTAAATCCCCCGCAGCTTGCTGCGTACTGTCATTCTCGTACCGTATGCGGCATAAACTTCACGGGAATCCAGCCCTATTGTAAACCTGGATTCCGGGTCATGCCCGGAATGACAAGCATATACCCCGTCAGCTTGCTGCGAGGTTGGTTATTTTAAGGGCTGATAGTGATATGAAATAATATTAAATAAAATGTGGGTCCTGAATATTTATTTGATTATCTAGAAATGCTAAGATCCAGCGAGGACTCGCAAGTGCTTTAAGACGATATCAGTGACGATAATATATAATTAATTCTTTGTCAAGCCCCTAAGCAAATTATTTTTATTGATGCGTCAGATTAAACCTGTTTTTGTATTCATTTTGAAGTTTTGTCGTCAATTGCCAAACTTTTTTACCGAGTTCTTTCAGTGATCCATCGTTTCCGATGACATAATCGGCATATTTTTGTTTGTCCTTTAAGGGCATTTGCGCATTAAGTCGAGACATCGCTTCTTCTTTTGAAAAGTTATCTCTCATCATCATTCTCTCAATCATTGTGTCGACCTTCGCCGTTACTAAAACAACAATGTCAACATCTTTATAGTTACCGCTTTCAATCAATAATGCCGCATTAATAACAATGAGAGAATTTGGGTTTTTCTCACGAATGATGGAAACTTTTTTCCATTCTTCTTCAATGATTTTGGGGTGGAGAATATTGTTAAGTGCGTCTCTTTTTTCACTGTTCTTAAAAACTGCCTTGCCCAGCTTTTTTCTATCTATCTCTCCATTTTCATCAAGGATTTCTCTCCCGAAGACATGCACTATTTCCTGCCATGCACAGCTTCCTGACTTAACAAGCTCGCGGCTTGTAATATCTGCATCGATAATAAATGCGCCAAGTTTCTCTAGAAACTTTGCCACAGAGTTCTTGCCGGCTCCAATTCCACCTGTAAGCCCCATAATCAGCATTAAAGTCAAATCCCGAAGTGATCATTTTTTATTTCAGAAGTTTTTACCGTTGGCCACAACAACCCTGTTTTTCCCATGGTCCTTGGCCGTATACATGGCGCCATCAGCGGCTTTGATGAGATTTTCCTCCATACTTCTTAAATTCTTACTTTTTTGTACATTCTCAAAAAGTGAGGCCACACCGACACTACAAGTAATAACACCCGAAATGTTCAGGGCCGGCTCCGTCGCAGAAATCGGCTCTTTCAAGAAACTGCTATCTGCAATCCTTTTCCGCAACTCTTCAGCATAAGCACTCGCTTTTTTCAGATTTGTATCCGGCAACAGAATCACATATTCATCGCCACCATACCTAGCCATGACGGCATTACTGCCTAAAAAAACCTCCGTCATAAGTATGGCCACTTCTTTGAGCACTCTACTGCCCGAGAGATGGCCGTGCATATCATTTACTTCCTTGAAACGATCAAGGTCAAAAAAGATCAATGTAATGTCTTTATCATCTTTTAAGCCCCTTTCAACACCCTTTGACAACATCTCATAAAAGAACCTGTCGTTATAAAGACCGGTGAGGTCATCTATTTTAGATAATTCTTCAAAGCGTCTGGCATCGAGGGCGTTTTGAATCAACGTAGATGTATATCTGGCGAAAATTTCGAGGAGGGAAAGATCTCTTTGGTCAAAGTTGGGCCGGCCTTTTCTGTTTATAAGTTCTATTACACCGATGACGGCCCCCTCAATTTCTATGGGGATAGCCAGGATAGATTTTGTAACGAATTGAATTTGATCGTCAATCTTTGAAAAAAACTTTTTATCCTTTTTCACATTTTTGCTTAAATATGGTTTGCAGCTTTGATAGGTTTCACCAACAATACCGACATTGTCAGGCAAGTATGTACCCACAAGAGAATCGGAGCCCTCACCAAAACATGCCAGGAAATATAGCCTCCCCTCTTTTGAGGGGCTCCACTTCAAGATAGGATCGTCCAGCAATATTGATCCCGACTCAGAAGGGACAAACTCATTCGCTCTTGAGAGGATTTCCTTAAGCACGGCACTGAGGTCAATTTCATGGCTATAGTCTCTTCCTTTTTTGTGCCTCAGGATCGCCTTGGTTATGATCGACTTATTCGATATATTAATTTTCATATTGATAGTTTCTACCCGGAATCTAGTTTGTCATTTCTTCTTTCAGCATTATGATTGCGCCAAGTCTTCCCGTTTTATCACCATCCCTTCTATAGGAAAAAAAGAGTTCCTCTGTGCAACAGGTGCAATAAGAGGTAGCTGAGATGTTATTTTCTTTTATTCCCAACCTCAGAAGCTGCACCCTGTTAGCCTCGGAGAGATTAAAGTGCCAGCTCTTTTCCTTATCTTTCAGGCAAAGCTCTGATGCCTTACTCCATTCTTCAAGCCCCTTATCTCCTCTTTGGGAAAAGGCATCTAAAACAGTCTTGTCCACTTCGTAACAACAGGGCCCAATAGACGGCCCCATAGCAACGACCATATCCTCTGCCCGGCAATCAAAGACTCTACCCATTTCTTTAATCGTTTTTTCTGCAATCCCGCAAGAGGTTCCTCTCCACCCTGCATGAACGGCACCTATTGCTTTTTTTTGAGGATCGTAAATAAGTAGGGGAAGGCAATCAGCCGTTAATATAGAAAGTGGGATGCTATGAGACTTACTTATAGCCGCATCAAACTGCCGATATAGGTGCTCGGCGTTGGTGTTCCCAACAGTTAGAACTTCATTTCCGTGAACCTGTTCGAGAAAAAAAAGGTCCTCCTTGATAGAAAGTTTTTCTGACAGACGACTTATATTTTCGCTCACATTAAATTGAGGATCCCCGGTTTTAGAAGACAGGTTTAGAGAATCAAATGGTGGTGGGCTAATTCCCCCACGCCGCGTGGTAAAGGTATGGCTAATTCCTTCAAAGCTCTGTAATAGCGGCGACCTTAAAATCTCTATGTTATCACCCGGCAATGATCCAGCCCAAGGTGACGTTATATTTTCCAGTTCATTAAGATGGTTCAACGTCAATTATTCGCCTCCAAGATCTGAATGACAGATTGTATATCTTCAGGAAGGGTAGAAGTAAATTCCATAATCTCACCGCTGGAAGGGTGAGTAAATGCAAGTTTGTAGGCGTGAAGTGCCTGTCTTTTAAGTGCGCAAATGGCGGCTCTGACTACGGGTGATAAAATGCCTGAAGATCTTTTAATATTGCCATATTGCGGATCTCCCACGATAGGATGCCCTGTTTGAGAAAGGTGAACCCTTATCTGATGCGTTCTCCCAGTTTCAAGTGAAAGGTCGAGAAAAGTTATGCCCTGATAAGATTTAATTGTATTCCAGTGAGTAACCGCTCTTCTTCCCCCCTCAACAACGGCAATCTTTTTTCTGTCCTTAGGGTGTCTCCCCAAAGGCAAGTCTATCGTACCTTGCACTTCCATTGCACCATAAACAAGGGCTTTATATCTCCTGACAATAGAATGTGCCTTGAACTGGGCAGCTACAATATTATGGGCCTTATCATTTTTTGTAGCCAACATGACACCTGATGTATTTTTATCAAGACGATGGACAATGCCCGGCCTCAGTTTCCCTCCAATACCAGAAAGATCTTTACAGTGAAATAGAAGGGCATTAACTAAAGTTCCCCCTCTATGACCTGCTGCCGGATGAACAACTATGCCGGCAGGCTTATCAAACACGACAATAGAGTCATCTTCAAATAAAATATTGAGAGGTAAGTCTTCCGGCAGAGCTTCAATCGGTTCAGGTGCCTTATAAGTGATTTTGAGGCTCTCTCCACCGAGCAACTTTTGCCCACACTTTACCGACTCACCATTTAATAATGTTATCTGGCCATCCTGAATGAAACGTTTAATCTGGCTTCTAGTGAGATCAGGTAGTTTGGAGGCCAGAAAAGTATCCAGCCTGACAGAGGCAGCTTCGTGAGTCACATGCAGTAAAAAAGTATTCGCTTTATTTCCAGATCTCTGATTCGACTTTTCCACTTTGTTTTATAAGAACGTCAACTATGGCAAGATCATAAAAATTATGTTCCTGGGCTATAGCGGGTGAGACCCGAGAATGATAAAGTTGACGCCCTTCTTCCAACTCCTCTACTAAAACCTCGAAAAGGTTATCATTTACGATTCCTTCCTGAACTTTAGCCTGGTTGTAAAGAGCCACATCTGAAACGATCGCTCTGGCAAGTCTTCTTGCCTTTTCAGCCTCATCAGTGAGTGTCAAAGATTACCTCCTTGCTCTGAAATTTAACTGACGTTTTTTCATACCTGGTTTATTAATGTAGAATCCCTCTATATTCTATAACACCATCAGGGTCGCCCTGCTGCTTATTCAGAGGATTTTGGCAAAAATTATTTCTGCAGGCCTTGCAGAGCATGAAAGCCATTTCTTTATGTATATCACTTTCTATTTCTTCCTGGCCCAGATTTTCAAGACAACTGATCAATTGTTCAATGTCATCTGCCTTTTCAGCAGTATCGCATGTTGAGATGCTATTATCAACATCTGCAAAAAGCCTGATGCTAAGGATATATTTTGCACTCCCTTCCATCAATTCTTTCCCACACTTGCAGCAATGTTGAATATTCATGATATCATCTCTCTCCAGATAAGAAACGCTAAATAATTACCCTAAAACAATAAAAAGGTAAGGTTAAAAAATTAACTCTATTGTTCCTTCATGCCTAGCTTTCCATCAAAAAGTTTATCCCATTTCTTCAACAGAGACAATATTATTTGTATTAATTGCAACAAACTTTATTTCCTCTTTTTCCGAATGCTCACGGTCGTAGACAACAGCATCCGTTAAAGCGATAAACCTTTCTTTACTATTTAGAAGATCTAATGTTCGGGCATGTTCAGTCTTCGACAAGGTGCCATAGATAACATTTCGCGTCGTTGTTACCCTTACCTTGACATTGTCTTTTTCAATAGGGGGCATTGCGAGCTCCTTCTAACTGGAAATTTACGTTAATAATCTTAACTCATCCATAATCTAATATAAGTTTAACGCTCCGACTCCTCAATGGCAAGTTTCCTGAGCAGGGCCTTACCGCCCTCTCTAACATTCTGCATGACCAGCGTCTCAACCATTTGAGCATTTCTGCTCCTGAAGGCTTCGACAATTTCATCATGTATGGCAATGGCTTCTTCAAATCGGCCTGGTATTGCCAGAGAGGAAAGCCTGAATCGCTTGAAGGGTTCCATGAGCTGGCAATTTAACTGGTAAAGCCGTTCGTTGTTGCTTGCCCTTAAAAATAGTTCATGAAACTGGTTGTGCACCCTGAAAAAGCGGCTCACAGAACTCTCATTTTTCAGCGACATCGATTTCAACTGGTTATTAATGTCCCCGAGATGATAAATTTCCTCATCTGAGAGATTTTTTGTTGCCAGACGCGCAGCCAGTCCTTCCAGAGTTGCCTTTATCTCATAAATATCCTCTATATCCTTTTTAGAATATTCACTGACAATTGCCCCCTTTCTCGGAACCACTTTGAGGAAACCTTCCGCTTCTAATGTCTGAATAGCTTCTCTAAGTGGAGTTCTGCTGATGCCGAGATCTTCAGCCAGTTTTGTCTCGCAGATCTTTTCTCCAGGCTTCAGCTTGCCGGTGGCAATTGACTCTTTAATAGACTCAACTATCTGTTCCCTCAGAGTTTTTTGCCTTTCAATGGCATGCTTTACCTTTTTCATCTGGAGCTCACCGCAAGTTTTAATCTGTCCGGTTAAGTGTATAGAAGGTCATCTATTAATGT